>JBKBIJ010000070.1:0-9755 GCA_046299455.1 Brevinematia bacterium
TGATTGCTATCATATCTTCTACAAAGGCAATTTTAATCCTTCTAATATTCTTCCTTTTGTATTTTCTATTCTTTCTCAAATTGATAGCATTTTATCTTCTGTCGTCTCACTTTTCATATATTTTTAGGACCCATCAGGGATAGATGTCAAATTCTTTAATAGTTCTTTTTCTTGAAGATATGTATAGTTTTATTTTCTTTAGTTATGATTTTCGAAATTTCAATAATTTCCATATCGATTCTTACCTCATGGAATATATTGTAATTCATGTGGCTTATTTTACCCAATTACCTAAAACATTAGTTGGTGAAAGCATTTTTCTTTAATGCTATTGAACATGAATAAAATAAGGTAGATTACCTGAATAGCTTCTAGGGAGGATGGCTAGAGAAGAAAGTCTAATGAAGAACTTGGATTTTTAGTTACAGTCTATTATTATGTTTGAAAGAGTTATTAAGCTAATATTAGAATAAAAAGCGATTATGAAGACGGTAGGTGTAAGAGAAGAATCGAGAGTTTTTTTCTCAATTTTTCATTTCTTTAAAAGCGAAGTTTTTGGTGGTGTGATAGTTCTATTTGCAGCCTTGTTAGGAATAGTCCTGGCAAATTCACCGTTTAAGGATCTCTATTTTGGTATTTTAGAGACAAAATTATCTTTATCTTTTGGAGAGTTTGTTTTTTCAAAGACTCTACTACATTGGATAAACGAAGGATTAATGATGATATTTTTTTTAACTGTAGGGTTAGAGATAAAGAGAGAAATTTTGGTTGGGGAGCTAGCTTCGGTTAAGAAGTCTATATTGCCATCTTTAGCTGCACTAGGAGGTGTATTGTTCCCCGTATTGATATATTCATTCTTCAATTTTGGTAAGGATAGCTTTAGAGGTTGGGGAATACCGATGGCAACTGATATAGCGTTTACTATAGCAGTTATGATGTTATTTGGTAAACTAATATCGCATGCTTCAAAAGTAAACATTACTGCTTTGGCAATAGTTGATGATATAATGGCATTGTTGGTAATAGCATTCTTTTATTCAAAGGGAGTTAAGATAGAATATGTTCTTATTTCTCTTGGGGTGCTAGCGTTAATAATGATTATGAATAGATTAGGCTTAAGGTTTACAATACTTTATTTTATTTTTGGACTAGTATTGTGGGTATTGTTGCTGAATTCAAACATCCATGCAACGATATCAGGAGTACTTTTAGCATTTGTTATACCTTCGACTACGAAAGGTAAGAATACAGTAAAAGATATAAAACAAATATCTCATTATTTAGAGAAGATAGCAGAAAATGCAAGTAAAGGTAAGATATTGGGTGAAACGAAACCAGATTTCCAGGATGCTAAGATTAAATTGAAGAGCATAGAACCACCTCTTCAGAGATTCGAGACTGCTCTATCACCATGGGTGTCGTTTTTAGTATTACCTCTCTTTGCTCTTGCTAATTCTGGTGTTTATATTGGTGAATTTACATTTCAAGATCTAACACATCCTGTTTTGTTGGGTATTGCGTTAGGGTTAGCACTCGGTAAATCAACTGGTATATTCTTGTTTTCCTACTTTTCTGTAAAGTTAGGTATTGCTGAAATCTCTCAGAAAGTTTCGTGGAAAGAGTTTTATGGTGTGGCATGGTTTGCTGGTATAGGGTTTACGATGGCACTATTTATAGCACATCTTTCGTTTGATTCGATGCCACACTATCTTGATCTAGCGAAAGTAGGTATATACATTGGAAGTTTCTTATCTGTGGTAGTGGGAGCATTAGTTTTGCTTTTGGGTAAAAAATTTACGAAAGTTCAAGTTTAATTTGAAACTGAGTATTTTGTTGTATTACAGTAGTCATTGAAAGAATGAGTGTAAAACGTAGAGTTTTGTATTCCAAAAGTTTTTTAATTATGCATTTCTCTCTATTATTTATTCTTGTATTAGTGTTGTATAAGTGTTCTCCTCAACCGTTACTAGAAAAAGACTTAAAGCATGTTTTTGGGTCATGGATACACGAAAAAATTATTTATTCTAACTATACTTTAGATTCTGATCCAATTATATATGTATTTAAAGATGTGTTTTTAGGTGTTACAGATAATATATCGAATTACGGTGGGGAGGTTATAAGCTATATTACAAATACCCAAGCTATTGTTTGGGGAGTGGATTTGTCAAAGGATAAGTTTTTTATAAGAATAGATATTACAAACTTCGAGTATACTGTAAACTTGGTATCAGTTGATTCAACAGATGTAAATTATCTATGGTTTATGGATGGGATTTATAAAATATCAAATACAAATTATTACTTTTTTGTAAGTAATAACATAAAAACTTACGTTCTAAGGAAACTACAATGACAGCTATAAAATTTTAACGTATTGTTTAAGGTTTAATTTTCTTACCTTTCTTGAAAACCAAATATGATGTTCGCTTTGAAACTTGAAAAATTCTAAAATTTCCTTTTACATTGTTTATTATGAGGGTATGTGTACTGTTGCTATTTTTGTTGACAATAAATCTTTATGCTCTTGAAGAAAAGAGCTTTTCTGGTGATACCAATGTTCTTACTTCGCCAATCATAAACCCAAATAATATAATTTTCATAGCTACCAATAAGGCTAAGAGTATAAAGGTTTTACTTGAAAGTGAGAATTGGAAACCAATGGATATGGTATATGATGATAGGGCTAGGATTTGGTATTACATTTACGAAAAGGAACTACCTAAAGGTAGATATAGGTATAAACTTCTGATTGATGGTTTTATAACGACTGATCCTTTGAATAGGAATAGAGAAAGAGATAAAATAGGTGGGTATTTTTCGTTTTTTGAATTAAGGGAGGGTATTGAGGTGTATAGAGGTAATCCTGTTCATCTTGGGGGGGGATACTATGAGTTTAGATATAAAGATCTTAAGGCGAGTAAGGTAGTACTAGTGGGTAGTTTCAATAATTGGAGTCCTTATGAATTGGAGATGGAGAGAGGATATGGTGGGATGTGGAAGGTAAGGATATATTTACCTAAAGGAGAGCACTACTATTATTTTATAGTTGATGATCAGATTACTCCTGATCCTTTGAATACCATGACTGTTAAGGATAAGCATGGGAATATTATAAACGTTGTTGATACAACTAAACTAAATTAGTAGTCTATGTCGAAAATTGGTAGTAGGAACCAAGGAGGGTTTCTATGGATCTGAAAGTAGGGATGGGGAGAGATGATTACATAGTTGGTTTTGAGGGTAGAGAGAGGATAGATAAGAGAATAGATGAAAAGATTAAAGAAGAGGAAATAAAAGCTAAAATAGAAGGAGAAAACGAAAAGGAGCTTAGGGAGAAGCTTAAGAAATCTGTGATTAACGAAGATGATATGAGGGTTTTACTATTGGTATTTGGATCTAGAGGTAGCACTGTACTTCTTGACAAAGTAATCGAGAAGATAAAAAAGCAAAACAAAGTTATGTAGGACCAAAGAAGAAGCTTATTTCCCTATAGGCGGATGACTGAGAATCTGATGCGTGTATAGCATTTCTTGGTAAATCTTCACCAAAGATTCTTCTGATTGTTCCCTCTTTGGCTTTCTTTGGATCTGTGTCTCCTACAAACTCTCTAAATTTCTTGATCACATCTTCACCTTGTATTACCATCGGTATAATAGGACCAGACGTCATAAAGTCTATGAGTCTATCAAAAAAGTCTTTACCCTTGTGTTCGGTGTAAAATTCTATGGCTTCTTTCCTAGATATTCTTACCATTTTCATCTCAACGATTTCAAAGTTTTTTTCTATCATTGATATAACTTCACCAACTTTTCTTTTTTGTATGACATCAGGTTTTATAATGGCGAGGGTTTTCTCCATTTCTACCTCTTTCTGGAATATTTTCCTATTAATTCACCATAACCTATGATATGACCTTCCATAGATTTAAGTAATTTTGATTTCGTGGTACCTGGAGGTAAGTTTAGAATTGTATCCAAAGCATATACTTTGAAGTAATACCTATGAGTTCCACTTGGCGGACAAGGACCACCATATCCGACTTTACCCCAACTATTTAGACCGTGTTTCATACCGTTTGTGAAAACTTTTTCAGGTTTAATACCTTCAGAGATAACGGTAACATTAGGTGGAATGTCATACAAAATCCAGTGGTCCCATGTTCCCATCGGAGCATCAGGATCATCGTTTATGAGAACCAGAGACTTAGCGTTTGTTGGAATTCCTTCTATCCTTATTTCAGGAGATATGTTTTCACCATCACATGTGTATTTAGATGGTATAAAATCGCCATTGTTAAAAGCAGGAGAATAAACCTTGATGTTAATCATACTACCTCCTTTACTAAACACTTCAAAATTTATTAAAAACAGAAAAAGTATGATCAAAGTTGATAAAATTTTGTATTTAACCATAGCTAAATTATGAAAATTTAAGATTTTGTTTTCAATCTTTTTGTAAGACAGTTTCAAAAATATCATTTTTGTTAATTTAAGGCGTTAAGAAAGATATCCTCTAAAAAATTGGATAAACCCTTAAGAAGAGTCTACTGTTCAAAGAAAACTATCTCTAGAAATTACAAAGACAGAAGTAGAGTAAGAAAACTTGCCTTAATGTGATATATCTTTAGCTTGATACCACAAAAGAGATTATTTAAGCAGGCTTTAGTAAGGATATTAGAAAGAAGTTCAAAAGAATTGAATTAATTCATACTCGGTTGTAAGAAAGGTCCATCGATCAAAAAACTACCTTTTTTAAAAGCTATAGAACAAAAGAACCATAAAGTAATTGTTCAAATAAGTTGTAAGGAAAAACTGAGAACTGCTCAAAAACATTTCTTATGTTTAAAGGTTCTAAAAAATATACCCAAGAAATCCGATAACTCATTAGAAAAGAGCTATAACTCCAAACAAATTACTTTTACTTAGAAGTTATAAACCCAAAATACCATAAAACTATGATCTCTTAATATAATATGTTGTCTGTTTTACCTTTCTTTGTTTGGTTGGTTATATGTGCTATTACTTTTAGAGTGTGGTTAAATTTTCTGAAATTTATATAAAACTCCTAGTTGTAGTAGCTTCGAGAAAATAACCTTCTTTATAAGTTATTTGTGAAGACAGAAATAATATACGCACATTTGTCTGAATGAGTTGTAAAGAGAAATAGTTGAAAATAATGTTTGAGGTTAAGTTTTTAGAGCATCCTTATGTTATTGAGGATGTTTCAAAGGTATTATTTTCTCTTTAAGTATATTCAAAGATGTATCTTAAGAAATCTGATAGCGCTTTTGCTTTTTCCCAGTTTCTTTGTTATTGCTAATAATGTATCTAATTTTTCTTCATAAATTATAATAGAAGTATCATAAAGTAAATTGTTAAAATAGGTTGTAATAAGGAACGCAAGAAAGAGAAGACTAAGTGATTGGATAAACACTTAATTTATATATAACTCCTTGGAGATCAATCCAAAAAGCTATCATTTTTTAGAAGTTACAGAGAAATAAGTGTCATAATGAGATACTCCTGAATAAACTTTAGGAAGGAAAAAACCTGGAAGATTGGATTTTTGCCAAAGTATATGGTAGATAATGTTTTTTGTTTTACCTATGGTATTGTTAATATATTATGTGGCATGTGGGAGAATAATGTTTTTTAGATGCTCTCAATATTGTTTGAAATATGCTATGATTGTGAGTTATATTATTTAGTATGAAAAAAATCTTTTTCATTAACGTTTATGATGGTTTTATTGGTAGTAACATATTAACTCGAGTTAAATGTTTAGTAGAGTTAAGTTTAATTTCTTATTGTTTTAATGTAAGAAATTGATGTTTATAAATGTTTAAAAATGCAATTTGGGTAGGTTGGATTATGAAACTTAAGATATATACGAAAGTGGGAGATGATGGTTATACCTTTACTTTGGGAGGGGTGAAGGTTAGGAAAGACGATTTGAGAATAAAAGCATATGGTGAAATAGATGAGCTTACTTCTTGGTTAAGTGTTATAGTTTCCCATGTTGATAGTATACAAGATTCTTATGAAAGGGAGAGAATTGTAAATTTTTTAAACCTTGTTCAAAATAGACTTTTTGATACAGGAACACTTGTTATTGGGATGAGTATTCAAGATGTTAAAGATTGGGTTTCTGACATAGAGAAAGAAATTGATTATATGGAAGAGAAGCTAAAACCTATAAGAAAATTCATACTTCCAGGTGGTAGTAAACTGTCATCTTTTACTCATGTTGCTAGGTGTGTTTGTAGGAGGGCTGAAAGAGAAGTAGTTGAACTTTCATCAAAGGTTGAGATAGATAAAAACATAATAATGTTTCTTAATAGGTTGTCTGATTATCTTTTTGTGCTTGCAAGGTATTTCAATTTTCTTTTGAACGTTGATGATATAGTTAGAGGAGAATCAATTTATGTCAAAAATAAGATAAAAATAAAACCAAACCGTACTGAAAATACCTGAAATATCTGAAACTATATTCATTTTATGTATTTTTATTTGCATGTTTGAGAGCATTTCAAAAAATGCTTATAATTTTCTCTTGAGAATGTTTCAAAAATATTACCTTTATACCTAAAGGTATCTTAAAATATCCCTAGAAATTAAATACATCATAAACATAACCTCTCTGCCAGTAAAGAATCCCTAAAAATTCATAATAAAACCACCAAACGCCAAACATTCTCAAAGCTTAGAAGTACAGAAATCTCTGTTTCTAATCTCACTCTTATTAAGTGTGTTTTAGGTTAAGTATCTAATCTGGAGTCAAACTACTTCTATTAATACAAAAATTCTTACATAGATATACCAAATTCATAAGAAACTTTTTAGATACAACTTAATAAAAATCACCTTTCTTTATAAGTTATTAAACATAAATACCATAAAAGAACTACCTAAAATAGCCTTGTTTACTTAAGAAGTCATATAAAAGAATGAGAGAAAAATTGATAAGAAATTGGATAATTTCCTAAAGATGCCACGTTCAGAGAAAATGCTATCACTAAGATCTCCAAAATATCAAAAAATTTGATAATTCCTCAAAAAGTCACTATTACAGAAAACTACTATCTCTAAAGAAGCCTACGAAATATAAATACAATGAATGAGTAGATTACTAAATAAGTTTCAAAGAAGAATATTTATTCCAGGTTCAATAAAAACTCTTAGAAGAATTGCTTTGAGAAATTAACTTTTTAGAAGTTATAGACAAAAGTATGCCATAACTTATCTAAGTAAGTTGGGGGAATGAATGGAGAATATTTAAAAAATATTACTCTCCCACTTAAAGGTTTTTCAGAATATATTCAAAAAATTATAAATCCTTAAAAAGAGTCTGTACCTTAAAGAAAAATAACTATACAAGTTATAAAACAGAAGTACCGTAAGATACCTTGTCTTAGTAGGAATGTTCTCTAAATTAATACCATAAAAGAGGTTATCTAAATGATCTTTAGGAAGGATATAAGAAAGGAAGAATCCAAAGAAATTGGAACAATGATACAGGAACAACAAAAAACTCATCAGAATGTTTGAAAATGATAATTGAAAAAGAGAAACTTAGAAAATAAAGAACAAAAATACCATAAAGAGGGACCGCCTAAAAAGGATAAGACAGAAATTGAAAAAAGGCAGATATAGGCTGTTAAAGAGAAGGCAAAAAAGATTAGAATGTAATGGAAATTAGGTAAAAAAAAATCATTTAATATAAAAACAACTTTTTCTCAGAGAAAAAACGAGATATGTAGGGTATTAAAAGGGGATTATTAATCCCCTAAAAACCCAATTCTCCAAATACCGATGATCTAAGCTGAATAGAAACACTATCTTGATACTCAGTTGAAGAAACATAAAATCTTCTATAGGATATAGAAACATCCATAGAAGGATCAATACTATAAGCTAGCTCGATTGTTACTGTAGAATCTTTTAGAATATCATTAAAGAATACACTAAACGAAGGAATATTATTTCTCTGATATGATACAACAGCATAAGAAGGCAATCCTGTTATCATCTTGACGATTTCTTTACTAACTTTAAATCTACCTATAAGCCTATTAATGGAAATATCACCATTCTCTTCTGGCCATAACTGTTCATATTGTATAGTAGCTTCTGCCAGGTCAGGCATAACTACACCTGAATTACCGAGAATACCATTAAATGGTGGCAAGTTAGATAAAATTAGCATTTCCAATCTTTGAACTTTCTGAGCATCATAAAGTGTATCAAAATACGATGGCAAAAACTTCCCATTGATTCTCCTGTACTCTATCCTATAAGGCACTATACCTACGATATAACCGTTAACTCCAAAAGAGAGTCCCTCACCATCCAAAAAGTTAAAACCTTGATTAAGACCATTCGAAATAAATAATTGGCTAAGATAGGGATTTTCTCCTAAATCGTTTATGTAAATCCCAGATTTAGCAATATCCGAAAAGATCTTTAGAGAGAATACACCTATATCTACTACAGGGAAATCTAAATCTATACCAGTAAAGAAAACAGTTGGATTACCTTCAAATGTCTGGCCATTTGTTGAAAAAGATTCTAGATCAGCAACACCCGAGATACCTATAGCAATATTACCTAATACTAAGGTACCATACAAAGGTCTTACAAACATTCTACCACCAAATAATCTACTTCTAGAAAGATCCGAAACAGCACTCTCAAATCCAAAGTGACCAAAATCTAGATCAAATTGTAGTCCTATTCTCCTTATTGCAGGGAAGTTTAACATATTTGAGTACCTATCCATCACAAAACCATGACCTAAAGTCATATCTGGAATACTGCCTACTCTTATAAACACATTCTTACCTTTTGAACCATAGCTAATAAAGAGTACTTTTTTAAACAAATCATCTAGAAAATCCGTAACCAAGAAATCGTTCCCAACAAAACCGAAATTATATTCATACGAATTATACCACTTTGAAGTATCATAAATATTATTTTTACCATCCCAATAGCTAACAAGGTATAATCCTATTCCAAACTCACCTACTTTGAAAATAGGAGATAACAAAATTTTGTTCCAAACAACACCATTTATATTCTGAGAGCTAATCTCCCACCCAAAATCAAATTTCAGTCCTTGATCTTTAGGCGTACCAGTGCTTTCTGGTTTAGAAGGTTCTATGGTAGGTTGTTTAGGTAATTCTTGTGGTGGTACACTTTCTTCTTTAGGTTGTTTTTGAATATCTGGTGTTTGTTGTATTTGTTGAGGCTCAAAATATTTCGAGAACTCATTCTCAGATATTGGTCTAGGATCTTCTATTTCAACTCTACCAAGATAAGAATTTATAGAACTTGAATAACCCTGAGGAATATCTACAGATCTACCGTCCAATGTTGAAAGGTTTACTATACCTTCTTTAACAAACACTTCCATCAAAGAAATACCACCTTGTCCACTACTGTAAATAACACCAAAATCGGTACCTCTAACCGCTGCTATACCAGTATCCGTCTTTATTTTCAAATCATCATTTTTAAGTATTTTATTGAATATAGCTCTAATTTTACCTGTTTTAAGATTTACAGTGCTATCTACTTGGAATTTAGAGAGAGATATTGTTGTGGAAGAGAAAATTTTTATAGTTTTATTTTGTGCAAGTTTTATTTCAGCATACCCTTCGGGACCACTTCTTATAACTGAATATATTGGAATAGATTTACCACTTTCTAGGTTTTTGTATGTCATATTACCTGAATCTTCAGCAGAAACAG
>JBKBIJ010000071.1:0-9401 GCA_046299455.1 Brevinematia bacterium
ATAGCTGGTAAGGATAAAGGGAAGATTGGTGAAATCCTTGATTTTAAAGGAGATAGAGTTTATGTTAAGGGTGTTAACCTCATTAAAAAAACTTTAAGAAAAACGAGGGATAATCCTAAAGGTGGTATAATAACTACTGAAGGTAGTATTCACATTTCAAACGTTATGATATACAACAAGAAGTTGGGTAAGGGTGATAGAATAGGGGTTAAATTTGTTGATGGTAAGAAGGTTAGGGTTTTTAGGAAGACAGGTGAGTATGTAGATAAGGTTTAGTTGGAGGTAAGTTATGGCTAAGAGAAAGTCTGTTGTGGAAGTAGGAGAAGGTGTTAGCATAAAATCGTTCTCTCCTAAAACTAAGAGATTGTATGAAGAAGAAGTTGTAAAAAAACTTATGGATGAGTTTAATTACAAATCTATAATGGCTGTTCCTAAGCTTGAGAAGATAGTTGTTAATGTTGGGTGGGGAGAAGCAGTTTCAGATCCAGATTCTTTGGATGTTATTGTTGATGAGCTTACGTTAATGACAGGACAAAAGGCTGTTAAGACGTATGCAAAAAAATCGATTTCGAATTTTAAAATAAGGAAAGGTATGCCTATAGGGGCTAAAGTAACACTAAGGAAAACGTTGATGTACAATTTCTTGGACATTTTAATAAATATTGCTTTACCTAGAACTAAAGATTTTAATGGTGTTAGCACTAAAGGTTTTGATGGTAGGGGTAATTTTTCGTTTTCTATAAAGGAGCAGATTGTTTTTCCATCTATAAAATATGAGATGATAAAGCAAATTCATGGATTAGATATAACCATAGTTACTACAGCAAAAACTGATTTAGAAGCTTATAAGCTTTTGAAATATTTAGGATTTCCTTTTAGAGAAAAAGACTAGGGGAGGATAAAAATGGCAAGAAAAGCATTAATAGTAAAGCAGCAAAGAGAACCTAAGTTCAAGGTAAGAAAGTATAATAGGTGTAAGAATTGTGGTAGAGTTAGGGGGTATATAGGTGATTTTGGTTTGTGTAGATTGTGTTTTAGGGAATTTGCTCATAGAGGGTATTTGCCAGGTGTTAGGAAAGCTTCTTGGTAGGAGGAAAAATTATGGGGATTATTGTATCCACTGTTATAGATGCTTTGAATAGGATAAAAAATGCTGGTAACGCTGGTGCAAAGTATGTATCTGTTAAGAAATCGAAGTTTTTAGCTAAGATTCTGGATATAATGAAAGATAATGGTTATATAGAGTCCTATGAAGATGATCCAAACAACAAATATTTCTTTAGGGTTAATCTTAGGTATTATAATAATAAACATGTCATAAGAGAAATAAAAATATTCAGTCGCCCTTCAAGAAAAATATATCTTGGTTATAGAGATATTCAACCATATAAAAATAATATGGGAATTGTTATAGTTTCTACCTCTAAAGGAGTTATGACCAGCGTTGAGGCTAAAAGATTGAAAGTTGGGGGGATGTTGGTTTGTGCTATTTGGTAGGAGGTTTTTATGTCTAGGATAGGTAGGAAACCTATTGTTTTGCCTAAAGATGTTGATGTTTCTTTGAGTGATGGTATCTTGACAGTTAGAGGTAAATTGGGAGAGTTGAAGTTGAAGATACATCCTATGATCGATGTTAAGTTGGAAAATAATACTATAATTGTTACTCCTAAAGGTGATAGTAAATTTGCTAATTCTATGTGGGGTACTACGAGGGCAATTATAAATAATATGGTTATTGGTGTTTCTAATGGTTTTGTTAAAAAGCTTATGTTAGTTGGTGTAGGTTATAGGGCTAGAATGGAAGGCAATAAATTGATTTTGAACGTAGGTTATTCTAATCCTGTGGAATTTGTTCCTCCTCCTGGAATAAAGTTGAGTGTAGAGGAACAGGTTAAGATTACTGTCAGTGGTTTTGACAAAGTTTTAGTTGGCCAAGTTGCTGCTAATATAAGATCGATTAGGAAACCTGAACCTTATAAGGGTAAGGGTATTAGATATGAAGATGAAGTTATTGTATTAAAGGAAGGTAAGAAGTCTAAATAATGGGGGAAGGTTATGATAAATAGTATTGAAAAGAAAAATGAAAGAAGAGAAAAAAGAAAAAAAAGAGTTAGGAGTAGAATATTTGGTCTTCCGAATAGGCCTAGAGTTTCATTTTTTAAATCTAACAAGTATATTTATGCTCAAGCTATAGATGATTTAAATGGTATTACTATTGTCAGTGTTTCATCAATATCAAAGGAATTAGGTAAAAAGTTAGGGGATACGATTGAGGATGCAAAAGTGTTGGGTAGCATTATGGCTAAGAAACTTTTGGAAAAGAAAATAAATAAAATAGTGTTTGATAGGAATTTCTACAAATATCATGGAGTTGTTAAAGCTTTTGCTGATTCTATGAGAGAAAATGGGATAGAATTTTAAGGGGGTAGGTATGGAGGAGTCATTAAAGGAAAAAGTTCTAATGGTTAGAAGGGTTGCTAAAGTTGTTGAAGGAGGTAAGAGATTACATTTTAATGCTTTGGTTGCGGTTGGTGATGGTAATTCGATGGTTGGTATAGGTTATGCTAAGGCTAATGAGCTTATAGATGCGGTTAGAAAAGCTATAAATAAAGCTAAAAAGAATATGTTTAAGGTTAAATTCCAGAAGAAACAAAGAACTATTCCTCACGAAGTGGAGTTGGAATATAAATCTTGTAAACTTATTATGAAACCTGCTGCTCCTGGTAGTGGAATCATAGCAGAAACAAATTTGAGAAGTATACTTGAACTTGCGGGATACCACGATGTTATCACGAAGATCATAGGGTCTACCAATCCTATTTTAGTTGCAAAAGTTGCTGTTATGGCTTTGAATTCCCTTGAAACGCTTGAGGAAGTAGCTAGTAGAAGAAATATCCCTATAAGTAAAGTTTTACATATCTCTGAAAAGTAGAATAATGGAGGAGTTTATGTTGGTGGTTAGAAGACCAAAATATGTTAAGGAACCTAAGAGAAAAGGTATTGGTATTGGTTCTGGTATCGGAAAAACATCTGGTAGAGGTGGGAAAGGACAAACTGCCAGGGGTAAAGGTGAAGTTCATCCTTATTTTGAAGGGGGACAAACTCCTCTCTACAGAAGATTACCTAAGAGAGGATTTAATTCCAAATTTAAAGTGGAATATGATATTGTGAATGTTGGAAGGCTTAATGTTTTCAGAGATGGTGATGAAGTTAACTTGGAAACATTGAAAGCCAAAGGGTTAGTTAGTGGTAAAAATCCTATTAAAATACTTGGTGATGGTGAGCTAAAGGTTAAGAACCTTGTTGTTAAGGTTAACAAGATTTCTAAATCTGCTAAGGAAAAGTTGGGAAAAAATAATTGTGTTGTTTCTTTGGTTTAAATTGAATTTAAGCTTTTTTATACTTTAGAATAAAGTGTAATTTATGGAGTTTTAGTATGGCAAAGAAAAAAGAAAAAAAGAAGGTTTCTGAAGGTATTGTGCATATAAAGTCTACTTTTAACAATACTATTGTTACGGTTACTGACATGAACGGTAATGTTATTTGTTGGGCTAGTGCTGGTTCTTGTGGTTTTAAAAATACAAAGAAAGGAACGCCTTATGCAGCTCAAGTTGCAGCTGAAAGAGCTCTTAAAGAAGCTATGTCTCATGGCCTAAAAGAAGTTGATATCTATGTTAAGGGACCTGGACCAGGTAGAGAGACCGCTATAAGGTCAGTCATTGCTTCTGGAATTAAAGTAAGAAGAATAAAAGATGTTACACCTATACCTCATAATGGTTGTAGACCTAGAAAAAGAAGGAGGGTTTAGGAGGTTGTATGGGGAGATATATTGGTCCTGTTTGCAGATTGTGTAGGAGAGAGGGAGTAAAGCTATATTTGAAGGGAGAAAAGTGTTATTCACCTAAGTGTCCTTTAGTTTTAAGGAGAAAAAAACCTGGTGAGTTGCCTAAAAAACTTAAGCCAACTTTGTCTGAGTTTGGATTGAGATTTAGGGAAAAACAAAAATTGAGAAGATTGTATAATATTTCAGAAAGACAGTTGAGAAGGTTCCTTGATATTTCACAGAGGAAAGGTGGTGTTATAAGTGATAATCTTATATCTTTGCTTGAAAGAAGGTTGGATAATGTAGTTTACAGAGCTGGTTTTGCAAGATCTAGGAGAGAAGCTAGACAGTTAGTGTCACATAAACACTTCAAATTGAATGGGCGTTATGTCAACATTCCTTCTTATTTGGTTAAACCTGGTGATAGGATAGAGTTTGTACTCGACAATCTTGATATTTTAGAAAACGCTAAGAAGGTGTTTCAGAATCAAACACGACAATGGTTTGTTGTTGATATAGATAAAAAGGCTATTGATATTGTTAGGTTACCTGAAGGGCAGGATCTTATTCTAGATACCAATATAAATATGCCATATATAATTGAGTATTATTCTAAGTTCTAGTAAGAGGGTGGCTTATGGATGTTACAAGAATTTTGAGTTTGTTTAATTTCCCTAAGAACGTAGTTTGTGATAAATCTACTTTGACCAGTAGTTATGGTAAAATAATAATTTCTCCACTTGATGAAGGAGTTGGGATTACTATTGGAAACTCGCTTAGGAGATTTTTACTTTCTTCGGTTCCTGGATATGCCATCAGTGCAGTAAAAATAGAAGGTATTTTGCATGAATTTTCACCTATAGAGGGTGCTAAAGAGGATTATACCAATTTTATTCTAAATCTTAAGCAAGTTAGGCTAAAGCTTAATTCAGAAGAAGACAAGAAAGAAATTTTTATATCTCTTAAAGGCGAAGGAATTTTCAGGGCAGGTGACTTATCGAAATTTGATAGTGATATAGTTGTAATGAATCCAGATTTAGAGCTCCTAACTCTTAATGAAGATGCAGATTTGAAAATAAAACTTGTTATTACTTATGGTAAAGGCGCTGTTTTAGCGGAAGAGGTTATAGAAAGCTCTACACAAAAAGAGATAGGTCTTATACCTATCGATAGTCTCTATTCTCCAGTTAGGAGAGTTAACTTTGATGTTGAAAACGTTAGGGTAGGTAATCAGGTAAAAGAAAAACTTATTTTAGAAATTGAAACTGATGGTAGTATTTCACCTATTGATGCTTATAAAGCTGTAATAGAGGTTTGGAAGTCGTATATAAGAAGTATTAGTGAGGTTGTAGTTGGTGAAGTTTCTGTTCCCAAGGTTGAAGGTAAGGTTGTTGAGATGAGGGAGATAATAAAAAAGTTATCTTCGTCTATAGATGAGCTTAATCTTTCTGCTAAAACTTATAATATACTTAAGGAATCGGGAATCTCAAGGATATACGATTTAGTTAGTAAGCATGAAGAAGAACTTAAGTTTAGAAGTTTTGGTAAGAAGTCTATAGATGAAGTTAGAAAAAAATTAGAAGAGTGGGGACTTAGTATAGGTATGAATTTACCCAAAGAAGTTGTTGAGGAATTTGAAAAGAGTTCTTAGGAGGGTAGGATATGAGGCATGGTGATAAAGTTAAGAAGTTAGGTCGTTATAAAGAACATAGGAAATCAATGATGAGAAATCTCGTTGTTTCTTTGATAAAGAATGAGAGAATTGTTACGACTTTAGCTAGAGCTAAGTACTTAAGGAAAGTGGCTGAGAAGATTATTACTAGAGCTAAGGAAGATAACCTTCATAACAGAAGATTAGTGTTTAGTTTTTTGAGAAATAAGAGAGCTTTAGTAAAGTTGTTCAATAACGTCGCTGTTAGGTATGTGAATAGACCAGGCGGATATACTAGAATTGTTAAGCTTGGTAAATACAGAAAAGGCGATAATGCTGAACTTGCAATTATAGAACTTGTTTAGAAAACAACTCCATTTGACCTTTAAGAGATTTTTGCTCTCGATTCATTTGGTATGTTGTTAAGACCCCCGAAGGGGTCTTTTAATTATTTCTTTATTAGTATCATTCCGCTTATTGGTTTAAGGGTAACTTCACCTGAAATTGTAGTTATTGGTTTTATACTAGCAACTTCTTCGTTGGCTAATACTTCCCATTCTCCTTCTGGTAGTGCAAAAGTAGAAGAACTAACTTGATTTGCATTTATAAGAACTATTATTTCTTTTCCACCTGTTGTATTATCACCTGGTAGTATCCATCCCAACGATGGATTTATTTTTTCTTTTGAATTTATAAACTGTATAGATTTTATATCTGCTTTTCTGAATGGATTAAACTTTTTTCTTATTGCTATAAGACCTCTGTAGTATTCAACAAGTTTTCTGTTTGGTTCAAGATTCAATGCTTCCTCGTAGTTTATCCAGTTAGTTTCATCATCTTTTTCGTAGCTATCGTGATCTATAGTATTAGGTTTAGCTTTACCTCCTGGCCACATAACCTTTTTAGTTTTACCGTTTGGTAGCAAAACTTCTTTGTACCAGTTTCCTTTTTCATCTTGTTTAAAGTCCTTTAACCATATGCTTTTTGGGTCTACTATTTTTGATCTAGCAAACTCTTGCCCTTGATGTAGCATTATGCCTCCCTGAACTGTTAGTAAAAACAGAGCTGCTATTTTATTTTGAGCAAGTTGCTTATCTGTAAGTTTTACGAACTCTTTTCTATTTTGTATTATCTGGTTATGTTTGATATCACCATTACCTATTCTTATGAAATCGCCAAGGGTTTCGTTATCGTGTGATTCTGCGTAATTTATATTGTGTCCTTTTTCGTAGAATTCTCCGCCAACACTATTTAGAAAACCTAAGACATATTTTTTCATTTCGTCGTTATTTCCCTTGCCGAATACTATTCCGGAGCCAGGGTTAGATGAAGCAGAAGCACTACCTCTTATAAAGTTTCTTATTCTATCGTTCCAGGCTCCCATTCCTCTTTTTGAGAATCCAACTAGCGTGTAGCCACCGCCGTCTCTAGGTTCACCTCTACCACCTCCCCAAGGTTCAGCTATCAATATAGTATCTGGATTTATTTTCCTTACTTCTTTTATTATCTTCTCATGTGTTTTCCAGTCGATTATTGTTGCTAGGTCAAATCTAAATCCATCGATTTTGTACTCAGTAACCCAGTATTTTACACTGTCAACGACTAATCTGCTTGCCATTGGTTTTGCTGTATCGAAATCATTTCCACAACCACTTCTTGAGTCATATCCGTGAAAATCGTTTAAGAAGAAATAGTATTTTTTGCCGAGCCTTTTTAGAGGATTGTAGTCATATTGAGATACGTGATTATAAACGACATCTAGTAGAACAGCAATTTTTTCTTTGTGTAATGCTTTAACAACGTCTTTAAATTCTTTTACTTGTGTTCCACCTAGTCCACTATATTTGCCAGGTGTTAGATCGCCTGATGAGTAATATGATTCTGGTGAAAAGAAGGATGTTGTCATGTATCCCCAGTGATTTCTACTTTGAGCATTCCATGTGTTTACTATAGTAGCACCTTTTTCTGCTCCTGCATGTTCAACTTGTTCTCCAAATGGAGGTTCATAAGTACCAGATTCATGTATTGGTAAAAATTCAACAGCGTTTACTCCAAGGTATTTAACCCAGTTGATACCCCCTACAACATTCTTTCCTTCGTATATGAATCCTCTATAGGTACCTCTTATATTTTCTGGTACTCCAGACGAAGGATGAGCTGTAAAGTCTCTTATATGTGATTCGTAAATTATTGCATCTTCTGCATTAAGTCCAACCCAGCTCGTTCCTTCCCAGTTGTATTTACTTGTGTCAAGTATGATACCCATACCTTTTTGCTTGTAAGAATTTTCAACTGCAATTGCTTTTGCGTATGGATCAAAAACTATTAGATCTGGATCAAAAGCTTCTGTGAAGTGATTTGGTCCAAATGCTCTGTATCCGTAATATTTATTCCATAGATTTCCTTTTACTTTTGCTTCCCATATACCATTTTCATCTTTTGTCATTTCATACTCTTTTTTGTTTTTCATTTCGATTGGATCATCCGCTATGACGAGTATAACCTTACTTGCTCTTGGAGAGAACACTCTGAATACATTTAAGTCGTTCTCAATATTATGCCCTAACGGTTTATCAGAATAAAACTTATATAGAATCTTTTCATAATTTATGAATCTTTTATTTTTAAATGATGTATCATCGTATGTTGAAATTGCCCATACATCATCAATTTGTAGTGGTGTTTCTAAACTCAGACTTACTTCTTTCTTTTTTAGGATTTTAGCACTTGTTACCTTTATTACTTTGTTTGTATCTGTATCTGATCT
The DNA here is from genome assembly GCA_046299455.1 of Brevinematia bacterium. Taxonomy (GTDB): domain Bacteria; phylum Spirochaetota; class Brevinematia; order DTOW01; family DTOW01; genus SKYB106. Next base: position 8,242 of record JBKBIJ010000071.1, read on the forward strand.
TATTACAAACATTTCTGGTTTTATCTCAAAATCTTTTGGTGGAGTATATTTTAGCATTACATTTAAGTTAGTTTCGTCTATTGCCGATGCTACAGCTATCTGAAGTTTGTATTCTTTTGTTTCTTCTTTTACATCCTTTGTAGCCTTTTTTTCACCTTCGGGAGGAGTACAACTAAACATGAATAAAATTATTATTATACTTAATAGTGGAAAAACTTTCCTTATCATATAATCCCTCCTAACTGGATCCTATTCTAAATGAGATTATTTTTACATTCAATAGTTTTGAGGCTTAGCTTTTTTTCTTTTCTATGTTTTCAGTATTTTATACTACTATACTCTTTTGTATATCTAAAGGTAAACTTTGATCTTAAAAATAATAGCCACAATCTTAAGTCTTCAAAAACATACATATGAATATCTATCTAAAAGGGGAATATCCCTCTCGCATTTATATTTATAACTAGTACCTGAAGCAGTATCACAGCAGGTTTTATATCGGGTTTTCATATAGAGTTTATAGACTTCTAAAGAAATGTACTCTCCTTTAATAACGGATATCTTTTGAGAGTTATTTAATTTCCTAGCGATATTTTCTAGTTTCGAATACCTTTAAACAGGAAAGTAATATTTTTTAATATCTTTATAGGTACATAAATGCTTAATTTATTTGGACAATCTCCTATTTTATTTCTGTTTCATAACTTCTTAAGGAATGTTATCTTATTAGAGAGAGTCTTATTTAAAAAGTAACGTTTTTGAAGTATCCTCTTATTGAGGCTAAATCAGAAATAAAATTTTTTAGCTCTCTTTCTTACATTCCTTTTTACAGCTTATTTGAACAATTGTTCTTATTTTGCTTTTGTTCTATAACTTTTGAAGGGAAAGTAATTTTTTGATCGATAGACCTTTCTTACAACCGAGTATGAATTAATCCAATTCCTTTGAATCCCTTCTTTCTCCTCTCCTTTAAATAATCTCTTTTATGGTATTAAGTTAGAGATATGTCCTATTTAAGACAAGACATCTTAAGGTACTTCTGTCTTTGTAATTTCTAGGAGTAGTTTTCTTTGAGCGATAGAATTTTTTGGCTTATTCAATCTATTGAATATCTTCTGAAAATCTTTAGGTGGGAGAATAGTATTCTAAAAATATCATCT
>JBKBIJ010000072.1:0-9391 GCA_046299455.1 Brevinematia bacterium
AAGCTTAAACCCTTAGAAAATCAATAATTTAGCAAAGAACTACCCTGAAAAACTACCTATCAAAATTATGCACTAAAACTACATAAATACACAAAACTTACATAAATCTCTTAGGTCTTTCATCCAAAAAAAACTACATCTTTCCATATGTAAAAGAAAAACAATAATAAAAGCATTTAACTAAGTAAGTGAGGATGTTTCAAAAAACATCTCTTTACCTTACAAATATGAATAAATAAAAATATAACTCATTCTTCTAACCCTTTATAAGAAAGCCTTCCGTTACAAATAAGTCACATTCCTTTAAAAGTCATAATTATCACGACTAAAAGTATCTGTCTAAAGATGTTATAAATTTACAGAAAACTACTAAAAGAAGACTAATCTAAAGACTAACATTTCTCTAAAAGTTCATGAGAAAAGTAATAAAATAATAAGGCCTAACTTAATAGACTTTAGGAAAATAAGAAAGAGAAAAAGCACAAGAAAAGTTAGATTTTTTATTCTAATAGGACGATATTCCTAAAAATTATGTGACAAGAATATTGTACAATAGCACTTTTGTAAGATAAGTTGTAAGAGGAAACATTAGTCTCTACTTCTAGTGGGAGAATTTCAAAAAATTTTTAATCTTCCGCTTAAAAGTGTTAATACATCTAAGAATAAAAACCTTAAAAATGGATTTATCACTCAAAGAAATCACTTTCTAAAATAAAAGTTACATAAAAGAAGTAAAAATTCTCAAAATGAGTTGTAAGAAAGAACGAAAAAAGAAGAAAACCAATGAATTGAATCTTTTACAAACTATAACCTTTTGATAAGCTTTTTAATATTCTTTTTACCTAGAATGAGAGGATAATCACAAAATATCAATTTTCTATTTAAAGTTTTTCAAAAATATATCTAAGAAGTTAGATGACCTCTTAATGAAGTCTGTTCTTCAAAGAAAATATTTCTCTTTAGAAGTTATGAAAGTAGAAATGCCCTAAAAGAGACTATCTAATTAACCTTTTAGTAAGGACAGGTGAAAGAAAGATACTCTGAAAGAAATTGGATTTTTTGAAACAACATCATTACAAGACTTGACAAAGTAAAAAATATTTATAAATTTAAAACTGACTAGTCAGTAAAACTTCGAATGGGAGGTATTATGCTAGGTATTCTGAGGTATCTTTTGGGTAATATACCTGCAGTTATAGTAATATTATTGTCTATTTTACTTTTTGGATATATTGCTTTAGTGAAATTACCAGTTGATCTTTTCCCTGAAATAGAGTTTCCGTCTGTGGCTGTGGGAATAAATTATTTAGGGGCATCACCTGAAGAGATAGAAGATAGTATTGCTAAGATTCTTGAGGGACAATTTTTAACTATACCTGGTGTAAAAAGTGTTATAACGAGGTGTTTCGAAGGATTTGTGTTTTTCATAGTTCAATTTGATTTTGGTGCTAATATAGATCTTGTTGCGAACGATGTTAGGGAAAAAATAGATTTTGTTTCGAGGCTCCTACCTAGAGATTCTAGTAAGCCGCAGATATTTAAATTTGATCCATCTATTTTGCCTATAATTACAATAGGAGTAACAGGTCTTGAAGATATCACATATCTAAGAGAAATAGCTGAAGATTCTATAGCTCAAAAAATATACCAAGTAGATAATGTTGCAAATGTTTCAGTAGAGGGTGGATATGTTAAAAAGGTTTTTGTAGAGTTAGATGATATAAAGCTAAATTCTGTAGGAATATCACCAACTGATGTTCTAAGGATATTGGGATCTGAGAATCAAAAATATCTATCTGGGTATGTTCTAGATGGGTATAAAAAGGTAAACCTTGTTTTAAATACCGAGTTTAAAGATATTGAAGATATAAAAAACACTTTTATTACTTTCAAAGGCAAGTATCCCCTAACTATTAGAGATGTTGCGGATGTTAATTTTCGTAAAGATATAGAGAATGCAGCCATAGTCAGAATAAATGGACAAGATGGCATACTGATTTCTGTAACTAAAAAATCTGGTGCTAACACTGTGAAAGTTTCAGAAGATGTAAAAAAGAAAATAGAAGAAATAAAAAAAATATACCCAAATTTAAACTTCAATGTAGTTGTTGACCAAGGCAAATTTATAGTAAGTTCAATTGAAAATTTAAGAAATAATGCTTTATATGGTGCTGTATTAGCTGTATTGGTAGTATTTTTATTTCTTGTGAAAATAAAAGAAACGATTCTAATAGGAATTGCTATACCTTTTTCTCTAATAGTTACGTTTGCTTTCATGTATTTTTTAGGCATAAGTTTGAATGTAGTATCTCTAACAGGGTTAGCGATAGCAGTTGGATTACTAGTTGATAATTGTATAGTAGTTATTGAAAGCATATATCTAAAGTATAGGCAAGGTAAAAATATTTTAGAGGCTGCATTCGAAGGTACTAAAGAAGTTTATACTGCAATTTTTGCTTCATCACTGACAACAGTTATAATTTTCTTGCCTATTACTTTCACTCAAGGATTAGTGGCGCAGTTATTTAGAGATTTTGCGTTAACGGCAAGTATATCGATACTCTCATCTTTATTTGTATCAGTATTTATTGTTCCTCCTCTGTATTCAAGATATTGGGTTATAATTCAAGAATTAGATAGAAATATACAATCAAATCAATACTTGACATTTTTCTCAAGATGGTTAGAGGAGATTAGAGATAGTATATATAATAGATTACTAATCAGAGTGCTTGACCTAAAGAAGAGTGTACTTGTTCTGTCGGTTTTTATTGTACTACTTGGAAGTGTATCTTTCATATTGATAGGTAAAGAACTGTTACCTGTGGTTGATGCTAGTAATATTAACTTAAGTTTAACTTTGCCACCAGGCACTTACAAAGAGATAACGAAGAGATATGCTGAAGAAATTTCAAAGTATTTGTTAACAAATGAAAATGTGAAAACTTTTACATATACGATAAGTGGTGTTGGACAGCTAAATTTTAACCAAGCCGGTGAAAGAGGTGGAAGAGCAGGTGAGAATGTTATAGATTTCTCTATAAGACTTAAGGATAAAACTGAGAGAAAAATTTCTTCGGAAGAATTTTCTATAGAAATTAGAAAATTTGTGTCGAGTAGAATACCAGGTAAATTTTCTGTTAACTCTCAAAGTTTTCTTAGTACGTTAGGTAGTGGTGCAAATGTTGAATTAAACATATTTGGTAAAAATGTAGATGAACTTGAAGAAATATCATCGAAAATTATGGAAATTTCTAAGAAGGTGCAAGGTGTACAGGAAGTTAATTCTTCAACTTCGGATGTGCTAGAAGATTACACTCTACTTATAGACAAATCTAAGTTAGGATATTATGGTATTTCCGGGTCACTTTTAGGGAATGCATTAAAAACGAGTTTAGCTGGATCAACTGTATCATTTTTCAAAAACAATGGGAAACAGTATGAGATAGTTGTACAACTCCGAGACGATAGACGAAAATACTTAGATAATGTATTAGCTCAGTATTTACAAACACCAATAGGTAATATTCCATTAGCAGACTTAATAAAAATCTCAAACACAACTTCACCTAGAGTAATAAACAGAGAAAATAATAACAGAAAAGTATCAATAAATATAGTAGGATTTGGTATCTCACAAAGTAAGTTGGCAGAAAATGTTTATAACGCAATAAAAAAAGAAATTTACATACCGCCTGATATAACCATAAAGTATGGAGGTAGCTTCCAAGAACTACAGAATAGTATAAGAGATCTATTGCTGTTATTCTCGTTAGCCTTTGTTTTGGTTTATTCGGTTATGGTAGTATTGTTTAAATCGTTTAAAGACCCATTTATAATAATATTTTCAGTACCATATGGTGTTTTCATGGTTTTGATATTCTTTTTCCTATTAGGTTTGAAATTAAATATTATATCGATTGTTGGTCTTGTTTTGTTACTGGGGATAGTTGTAAACAATGGTATAGTAATGGTTGATTACATGAATCAATTACTAGAAAAGGGATATAAGCTAAGAGATGCAGTAATAGAGGGAGCTAAAAGAAGATTTAGACCTATAATGATGACAAGTTTAACTACTATCATAGGTGTAGTACCACTTTCCCTAGGTATAGGATCTAGTTCTGAGATTTTCCAACCACTAGGACAAGTTGTACTTATTGGGCTTTCTGCTGGAGTAATCTTCACTATATTTGTTATACCAATAATATTTGAGTTTTTAAACAGAAAAAGATTTGCATAAAATCATGGAATAGGTTCTGTCCATTCAAAATTTCTAAACATTTTAAGTTTGTTTCTATTTTGTGATATTTTCTTTAAAAGTCTTTGGACAGTGACATCATAGTGCAAATCTCCATTAATTAATTTGCGATACTCATCTTCTATGTAGTATAGTGTAGTTCCATAAACTTGGGGATCGTACATAGATATTATCTTGGCATATTTCTTTGCTATTTCGAACCATTTAAGAGATGATTTAAAGTAGGCTTCTGCTATATCATAGCCTTCCAGAAGCTCTTTCTCATATTCTTTGCTGTAAAAGTAGACATTATCTTTATAGAATTGTTTACCAAAATCTAGATAATTTTTTGTTAGTAAAATAGCAATGTGCATTTTTATAAGTAATTTGTATCTCTGCCAATGTGTTTCATTACTTATTGGTGTTAATGCCCTTATAGGGTGATCAAATGGTAATATCCAAGCTAGTTCTAAGAAGTATATGTTCCTAGAAATGTTGTCGTAATCTTGGTATAGCCATTCATTGTATATCTCGAAAAAATCTTCCACGTACTTTAATCTCTTATTTATAGCTTTAAACTTAAAATCATCAGAAGAGAAAGATATTATACAGAAAAACCAAATTATAATCCAAGCAAAAGAGAGTTTCCTTAAATTAAAGAATCTGTAAAACATATATCTATTTTCGGAATTTTTATTTGAATATGTTCAGTAAAGTTCCTGGATTATCAGCTATCTTTCTAGAAAAAACCTCTAGATTTTTCAAAGTTTTCCTTAAGGTTTTACCGGATTCTTCATCTAACAAAACTCCTATTACAGTATTTGTATTCGATATGGTTTTACTTAGCTCTATTGAAATATTGTTTAAGGTATTTATTGTATCATTAAATTTTTTTATATCAATTTTACTCAAGCTACCACCTAACTGATTTAAAGAAGATAGTAATGATGATATTTCCTTTGATGATTTTTTTATTTCTTCAGAAAATTCTGAAAAATTTTTTATTACAGATGATATGTCTTCTCTGTTTTTACTTATCTCTCTAAATATTAGTTCAAGATATGAAACTAGGAGAACTATTTTATCTATACTCTGGATCAGATCTGGTGTTGATTCGATTTTACCCACAACTTTCTTAATGAATTCAAACACATCAGATATAGCTTCACTTATTGAAACTTCATCTCTACCAATTACAGTATCACCATTGTTCAAATAAGGTGGATTACCTGTGTAATTAAGTACATCTATGTACTTCTCCCCTACTAAAGATGCGCTTTGTACTACAAACATTGCGTCTTTATTTATCTTATATCTTGTTTCAATGAACAAAGTCAAAATTATCCCGCCACCTTCGGGATTTTCTTTAACTGATTCCACTCTACCAATTTTTATACCACCTGCAAGTTTTACAACCGCTCCTATAGGTACATTCGCACCATAAGAAAGTTTCATATTTATTCTATATCCTTGCATTAAAAAAGGTAAAGAGTTTGTTAAATATAACCCTAAAAGTATTAGGAGTATACCTGCAAAAATAACTATGCCTATTTTAACTTCATAACTTTTCATATTTTTACTCAAACATCAACAACACATCTACAAATATAATAATCCTTTTCTTTTATTACCCTAAGTTCACAGTAACTTACACCTTTTACATCAGTAAATATCTTATGTCTATTAATGTCTATTTTCTCACCTTTCAGCGTAAAATGAATTTTCACAGTAATATTATCGTTCAAAATTGAAACATTAATATCGTTATAAGCAAACTTTTTAACATCCTTTATAAATACTAGCTTGCTCAAAAATTCAAAAAGTACATTTTCATATGAATTTGAAGCAACCTCTACATGATCTGTAATTACTTTTCTTGGCTTTATTGAAGATATATCAATCATTACGTTTTGTAATGCTATTGCAATACCTTCAAGAGCTTTCTCAAATGTTCTACCTTTTCCTTCAATCATGACGTCAGAGGTATGATCAACAATCATCCAACTCCTTTGACTATTATCTTCCATATTACTATAATTTTGTATGTAACCTTACTATATATCAATTTTTTGTTGAGGTTGCCTTAAAAATTTTAATTTCCTAAAAAATTCTTCCACAAGCTATCTTTATTCACAACCTTTTAAGACAATTACTCATATGTTATTTCTATTTTAATAACTCCTTAAGAGTGGTGGTTTCTGGAGTAGTGGCTATAAAATGTTTTTTTGAATTAAGCAGATGTTTGTAAAAATTCTTTGAGTTAATAAGGGAATATAGCTAAAAATTAGATTTTTAAGTACTATTCGCTTAAGTAAGAGTATACCAAAGTTCCAATTTTTTAAGTTTATTTCTTCGGAGCCCTTATATTTTGATGGTCTTTCAAAAATATTAATTATACCCCTAATATTGGCTGTTTAAGAAATGTCATTTTTCCACTAAAGACAGTTCAAAAATACTTACTTTTATACTTATTGGCGTTCAAAATTCAAAAATATCGCTAGAAAATTATATAACCCCTCAAAAAGTACCCATTACTTAAATAAACTAGCATTCTTAAGAGGTTACAAAACAAAAGTACCATAAAGATAGCTATTTAATTAAGTTGTAGTAGGAAAGAATCTAGAGAAAAAATCCAATAAATTAAATTTTTGACTCAGTATAATCTTCTAGATGTAACTAGTTAATATCCTACCTACCTAGAAAAAAGATGAAAAATTTTTCCAAAAACATTACTTTACTATTTCAAGTTCAAGGTATTTAAAAATATCGCTAAAAGATTGGACAACCCCTTAGAAGAAGGCTACTACTTCAAAAAAATACTTTTCTTTAGAAGTTTTAATACACAAATACAATAATAGATACTGTATGAATAAGCTTCAGTAAAGATGTATAAAAAGAGAAAGGCTTAGGAAATGAATTTTTACAGCATTAATCAAATATAAAAGAGTAAGATGAGATGATCTAAAGAGGAAAATCATTATTTCCTTTCGATTGATTTTTGACACATTCCTAGTCCAATATTCTACTACCTTTCTTGAGAGGGTAAAAAATATTACTTACCTACTAAGATGTTTGAAAATTTTTTCTAAAAAATTGAATGACTCCTTAAAAACCACTATTCAAAGAAATTACCTAGAAGTTATGAGAAACAAATACCATGAATGATGAAACTTGCCTAAACAGGTTGTAAAGAAAAATATTTGTTTTAGATTTAATAAAACTCTTAGAAGAATTGCTTTAAGAAATTACCTTTTTAGGAGTTTTAGAAAAAATTATACCATAACTTACCCAAATAAGTTGCGAGGAGGACTGCAAGAAAATTGATGGTAGTCCTACAACTATACATTATCAGAAAGTGTAACCATAACAACTTAATTATTATCAAATATAATAAAGGAGGTTCAACTATGAAAAGTAAAACATACATTTACTATTTAACTATACTCATATCAATCTTCATGGCAAAAGCAGTTTTTGGGCAAAGCCATATGAGTGATTACTACAGTATACCTATGGGAAAAGGTAAAATAGTATGTCCTATGATGGGTTATGATAACGCAGCTATAGAGGATACAATATCCTACAAGCCTATGCCGAAAAATTATGGTATGATGAAACACCACAATACAATGTTAGCCCCAGGTATGGGAATATTGCAAATGTCAAAAGAACTAGAATTAACACAAGAACAACAAGACAAAATCTTTAATGCAATATTACAGACAAGACAAAAAAATAACTCACTAAAGTTAGAATTACTAAAAATAAGGTACGAAATATTCAAAGAGGAATCAAAACCTCAACCAGACATTAAGAAAATAAAGGATCTCAATAGCCAAATTGCTAAAATCAGCAGTGAGATTCGCCTGAATAACATGAATCTAAGAACCGACATAATGGGTATACTAACACCTAACCAGATAGAAAAACTAAAATCTCTCAGAAGACCCAAATAGCTAAAAATTAGCTTTTAATAGTAAGAGCGTTTAATATATTCTTTACTTCGGATATTCCTTACTTAGGGAATATCCGAAATGTAATCTAAAACTTAAAAAAATACCCTAAATTGTAAAGTAATTGAGTTACCTTAGTTAAGTACCAAATGATTTACTATGAAATAATTACCATCTATAATGAGCAAAAGCCCTATTTGCTTCTGCCATTTTGTGTGTTTCAATTTTTTTCTTTACAGCACTACCTGTTTCGTTATAAGCATTAATTATCTCATCTGCTAATTTTTGAAACATTGGTCTTCCTTGTTGTTCTCTACAAGCACTTACCAACCACCTTATAGCTAAAGACAAAGCTCTTTCTGGCCTTACTTCCATAGGCACTTGATATGTTGCACCACCCACTCTCCTAGATCTAACCTCTAGTTGCGGTTTTAGATTTTCGATTGCTTTTTCTAGTATTTCAATGGGATCTTTCTTAGTTTTTTCTCTAACTAATTCAAGCGCTTTATAAACAATGTTCTGAGCCTTTAGCTTTTTACCATCCTTAAGGACTATGTTTATTAACTTAGACACCAAAACACTATTATACTTATAATCAGGCAAAATTACGTGCTTCTTATAAGCCTTTTTTTTTCTCATTTTACCCTCCACTAAGATTTAGGCTTCTTAGCACCATACTTTGATCTACTAGTTTTTCTACCTTCAACACCAAGAGTATCGAGTGCACCTCTTATTATATGATACTTGACACCTGGTAAATCTTTAACTCTACCTCCCCTTACCAAGACAATAGAGTGTTCCTGGAGGTTATGACCAATACCTGGTATATAAGCAATGACTTCAACTTTATTGGAAAGCATAACTTTAGCAATCTTTCTCAATGCAGAATTTGGCTTCTTTGGTGTCATGGTTGTAACTCTGACACAGACACCTCTCTTTTGAGGACAACCCCTTAAAGCAGGAGATTTACTCTTCTTCTTAACCTTTTCTCTACCTTTCCTTACAAGCTGATTTATTGTCGGCATATCCCAAAACACCTCTCAGTAAACTGGGAAATATTCTAGAAAATATTTATCACCACTTTCAACTAAAAGAAATCCTTAATGTGGTTTCAATTTTGGAATGTCACACATAATTACTATTTTAAGATGTCACATATATAATAGTCTCCTTCTTAAGAATAAGCACAATTTAAGGA
>JBKBIJ010000073.1:0-9306 GCA_046299455.1 Brevinematia bacterium
TGTTATGTACGAAACAATAAACAAAATACCTAAAATGGACAAAAGCAAAAGATACTTTCTTATCTTAGCTAAATACTTATCGCTCCTTCCAGCACTAATTATTTCTTTAACCTACTCACTACTAGGCCCTAAAAAATTAATCTTCCTATCAAAACCTATACATAAATAATCTACGAATCTTTATATTTATCCTTCAAAACTCCTAGAGGAAAATATTTTGTCATTTCCTCTATAATCCAATTGTTTGCTTCGACTGGGTTCATATGCCACTCATTAGGACAACCACTTAAAACTTCTACAAAAGAATACCCTTTATTATCCATCTGTAATTTAAATGCCTTCTTAATAGCTTTTTTAGCTCTAGCTATTGTTTCAGAAGATACAACAGCAACTCTCTCAACATATACAGGTGCTTCGAGCATTGAAATAATTTCAGAAATCTTCATAGGATAACCTTCAGTACTAGGATTCCTACCCATCGGTGATGTCATAGTTACTTGTCCTGGTAACGTTGTCGGAGCAGTTTGCCCTCCTGTCATACCATAAGTAGCGTTATTAACAAAAATTATAGTAATATTTTCACCTCGATTAGCAGCATGAAGAGTTTCAGCTAACCCTATAGCGGCTAAATCTCCATCACCTTGATATCCAAACACTATAAGATCAGGTCTCGCACGTTTTATACCTGTAGCTACTGCAGCTACCCTACCATGAGCAGCCTCTGACATATCTATGTCCCAATACTCATAAGCATTTACAGCACAACCAACGGGTGCTATCCCAACAACCCTATCTCTTATACCCAGCTCATCTATAACTTCCGCAATTAATCTATGAATAACGCCATGTCCACAACCAGGGCAATAGTGTGTCTTACTTTCTGTCATAGACTTAGGTTTATCAAAAATTAACTTTAGTTCCATAAAAAACCCTCCTAAGATTTACTAAACTTTCAACTTCATAAGCTCAAAAACATAATCAACGATTTTCTTCTCCTCGGGTAAAACACCACCCATCCTACCATAAAAATTAACAGGTTTATAATCCTTTACAGCCAACCTAACATCTTCTAACATTTGACCTGCACTCATTTCTACAACTAAAAATCCCTTCAAATTCTTTTGTAACGCCAACTCCATGAGTCTATATTCTGGGAAAGGGAAAGCACTTTGTATCCTAAATGTTCCAACCCTGTACCCTTCACTTCTCATTCTTTTGGCAACAGCTTTACATATTCTAGCAGGTGTACCATACGCAACAAGTATAACCTCAGCATCTTCAGTCATATATTCTTCATACATTACAAACTCAGATTTTATTTTTGTATACTTTTGTTGAAGCCTTATATTATTAAGCTCAACACCATTATCATCAAGCCACAAAGTCCTAACAACGTTCTTATTTCTACCTTTAGCACCAGTCAAAGCCCAAGGTTTATCATAAACTTTTGGCACATAATCTTTAGGAAACTCTGCTGGTTCAACCATTTGTCCAATAATCCCATCTGCAAGAATCAAAACCGGAATAAGATACTTATCAGCAAGATCAAAAGCAAGAATAGTAAAATCTATCATCTCTTGAACATAAGCAGGTGTTAAAACTATTACCTTATAATCTCCGTGTCCTCCACCTTTGACTGCCTGGAAATAATCTCCTTGTGCGCCAGCAATATTACCCAATCCAGGTCCACCTCTCATTATATTAGCCAAAACACATGGTAAATGCGCAGCAGCAAGATAAGATACACCTTCTTGCATTAAACTAAACCCAGGAGACGAGGTTGTAGTCATAACTCTAACACCAGTAGCAGCAGCACCAAAAACCATATTTATAGCAGCAGTCTCACTTTCAGCTTGTAAGAATACCCCACCAACTTCCGGCATCCTTCTAGCCATATAGGCAGTTATCTCATTTTGAGGTGTTATAGGATAACCAAAGTAGTGCCTACATCCAGCTATAATAGCAGCCTCAGCTAAAGCATTATTCCCTTTGATAAACTCTTTCATAAGCCTTTCCCCGCATCTAAGATATAACTTCCTGCCCCATATAAACTTTTATAGCTAAATCAGGACAAACAGTAGAACACTTCCTACACCCAGTACACTTCTCATTAAAAGTAGGCTCAACGTATATCCACCCCTTAGAATTAAACTTACCACTCACATCTATAACATTCTCTGGACACTCATAAATACACAACAAACACCCTTTGCATCTTTCAGGATCAATTTCTATAAACGTATATATTATCTTGTCTTTTAGCAACCTTTCCATAAAACCCCACACTTTGAATAACTATAAAACAGAACAAACGAAACTATCAAGGGAATTTCACAGAAAATTACAATAAAAATTAGCAAAAGTAAACTTTTATTCGGAGTAAACTTTATCAATAATGCCTAAACCGGTTCTATTCATTTGTATTCCATCAGATTCAAAAAATTTTTTTACTAAATTTATATCGTCACCACCATACCTTTTAAGTAAAGCACTCAAGATTTCAATAGCAACAACAGATTCAACAACAACACCAGCAGCAGGTACTGCGGTAACATCCGACCTTTCAACATGAGCTAAAAATTCTTCTTTAGTAACGATATCAACAGATCTTTTAGGTTTCATAAGAGTAGAAATTGGCTTCATAACACACCTTAAAACAATCGGTTCTCCATTCGTCATGCCCCCCTCTATACCTCCAGCGTTATTAGATATCCTTAAAAATCTACTACCATTCCATAATATTTCATCGTGTACCTCACTACCTTTCATATACCCCAACCCAAAACCCATACCAAATTCAACCCCTTTTATTGCCTGAATACTCATGACTGCATAAGAAATTCTAGCATCAATCTTATCTTCCCAATGTACATAACTACCAAGACCAACAGGAGGGTTCAATACAACAACTTCAATAACTCCTCCAAGCGTATCACCTTGAGATCTAATTTTATCAATGTAATTTTTTACCTCATTCTCAAATTCAAGGTTACCAATACTAACTTCAGAAATTCTCGAATTTTCAATTATCTGCCTATAAGTAAGTCCCTTAAGATCAATCTTAATCCCCCCAAAAACTAAAACATGCGAGAATATTTTAACATCAAAAAACATTTCCAGAACGTACTTAGCAATAGCACCAACTGCAACTCTAGCAGTTGTTTCTCTAGCACTAGCCCTTTCAAGAACATCTCTAATATCGTCAAAACCATACTTTAAAACACCTGTTAAATCAGCATGACCAGGACGAGGTTTAGTAACTTTAGCTACTTTCTTATCTTTCCAGTTATCCCAATCTTTATTCCAAATGACCATAGATATAGGTCCACCAATAGTTTTACCATTCCTAACACCACCTATAACATCCACACTATCCCTCTCTATTCTCATTCTATCTCCACGGCCATAACCTTTCTGTCTTCTAGAAAGTTCATTGTTTATATACTCAACATCAACAGGTATGTTCGATGGGAAACCATAAGCTATAACCGAAATACCCCTTCCATGGGATTCACCGGCAGTAAAGTACCTTATCATACACTATTTTACCTCAAACACACCTAAATTTCTAAATTTGGAGTACCTCATCTTTATAATCTGTTCATCACTAAATTTACTCAAAGTTTCTAAATCTTTAATCAGTTCATTTTTCAAGTTATTAAATACAAAATGGGGATTTTTATGCGCTCCTCCTAACGGTTCCTTTATTATTTTATCAACAATACCAAATTCTTTACACCATTTAGCAGTGAGTTTAAGAGATTTTGCAGCCTCAGGTGCCTTAGAAGCATCTTTCCAAAGTATAGAAGCACACCCCTCTGGAGAAATAACGGAATATGTAGCATACTCAAGCATATAAACTCTATCTGCAATACCAATAGCTAAAGCCCCACCACTACCACCTTCACTTATAACAACACTTACGATAGGTGTTCTTATACCAAATATCTCCATTAAATTCTTAGCAATGGCTTCACCTTGCCCCCTTTCTTCTGCACCAATACCAGGATAAGCACCCGCCGTATCTATGAACGTTATAATAGGTATTCTAAACCTTTCAGCAAGTTTCATAATTCTAAGTGCTTTTCTGTATCCCTCAGGATGAGGCATACCAAAATTTCTCTTTATCTTTTCTTCAATAGTTCTACCCTTTTCTTGACCTATAACACATACCGAAGTACCATTCAGTCTACCAAAACCTGCAATTATAGCTTTATCATCACCAAAGTATCTATCACCAGAAAGCTCAATAAAATCCGTAAATATCGAATTCAAGTAATCAATAAAAGTAGGTCTATTTGGATGCCTGGAAATTTCTACAATTTGCCATTCCGTAAGATTAAAGTATATCTTATTCTTTATATCTTCCAATTGTTTATACAGGTTCTTTATCTCAGGAGCATCATCACTCAACCCAAGAGATTGCTTCATCTCCTCGATTTTTTTCTCCATCTCGACAATAGGAAGCTCAAAACTAAGCGGTTTAATATTATCCATCTACAGATACCTCCCTACTTTACACTAAATCCCCTAACTATAAGAATTCCACCTCTGAAAAACTTAACAAGGAATTTTTTCGTATCTTTATTCTTAGATGCGAAACTCTGAAAATCAGATAAATCATTTACTTTAGTATTATTAATCTCGATTATGATATCATCTTTTTGGAGTATACCGTTAAATATACTATCTTCACTAACACTTACAACGATAACCCCATTACCACTAGGATTATTTGCAACTAACAAGCCTCTATATTCGTAAGTTCCAGATTTTTTGTCTTGATCACCTAACCTCTTTGTAATCTCTTCAGATGAAGGTCTAGAAGTAACCTTAACATCTAAATCAATATACTTTCCATCTCTAAATATTTTAATTTTAGCAATCTGACCTGGAGATTTTGAAGAAATTTTATCAAGTAACTCTTTAAAAGAAGATATCTTTACTCCATCCACTTCAACTATTACATCACCTTGTTTAATCCCAAATTCATCTGCAGGACTACCTATTTCAACTTTACTGACTAGAACCCCAACACCTTTTGGTAAACCCAACTGTTCTCTAGTCTCATCATCTATCTCAGAAATAGATACACCTATATAACCTCTCTCAACCTTACCTTTTCGAATAAGCTGATCAATTACCTTCTTAGCGCTATTTATCGGTATAGCCAAACCTATACCTACGTTACCTGCGGTACCACCAAATTGGTTTGGAGAAATTATCATAGTATTTATTCCAATAACTTCACCAAAAATATTAACAAGAGGCCCACCACTATTCCCCGGGTTTATAGGAGCATCAGTTTGAATATACTTCGAAAAAACATTACCTTGTATATCCCTATTAACTGCACTTATAGTACCAAAGGTAAAAGTACCACTTAATCCAAATGGGTTACCTATTGCAATAGCAAAATCACCAACATTAACCTTATCTGAATCACCTAACACCGCAACAGGCAAATCTTCTTTTGGGTCTATCTTCAAAAGAGCTATATCTGTTTCCTCATCATACCCTATAACTTTTGCTTTATATTCCTTGCCTGATTTCAAGACAGTTACAATAATGTTCTTAGCAATCTTACCAGCAGGTCTTATAACATGTAAATTACTGAGAATATATCCATCCTTAGAAATTATAACTCCTGAACCAAGACTAGGAATAACTTGTTTATACTTCCTCTCCTTAAATTCCGGTATTTCGAAAAATTTTCTCAAGAACTCATCATCACCAAAAAATCTGTAAAATGGATCTCTATAGGAATACTCAACAACATCTTCACTTTTTATATTAACAACAGTAGGAGAAACATTCTTAGCAACTTCATTTAATACTTTTTGAACAGAATAAGCATATCTATACTCTTCGGGTAACTTAGAAACATCAATACTACCCGCAAAAGACAAACTAGTACTACTCTTATTACAACTGGCACCCAAGAAACCAAAAGAAAAGATAATACCAAATAAAAAACCTGTAAGAAGAATATTCAATATAAACCAGTTTTTCATAACCCTATAAAATAACCTTCTCATACAACACCCCTAAACCTCATAATAAAATTGTGAAGATACCTAAAAAGTATTATCAACTAAACAAGAAGAATATATCAAAAATTCTTTTTAAACCTCATTTGGGCAACTACTTTCATAATACTTCTGTCCTACAACCTCCTCCCTAAGTTCCTTCTTTAACTTATCTTTCTAAAATCTCTTCTAAAAACCTCTACCACATTATTTATTCTCCACAACAGCATTGGGCATAAAAAGATATTCAAAACAAAATCCATCCACAATCTTATTACTTCCACACACCTTTAACACCATAACTCTTAGCCACATATAACATATCCATAATACTCAACACCTTACACCAAACCAATAACTCAATCCTACCCATTTCATCCTGCATGCTACACTCATAATTACCAAACAGCCTATTAATCCTATAATCTTGACCTAACCCCATACCTAAATATCTCATTCCACTTCCTCTTACCAAACTTCCATATAATCCTCAAATTCTCATCTCTCATCTGTTTTAAGGTGCTACTCTTCACTTAAATGTGTTAAGAAATATTTCTAATTAGATAATCTCTTAATTAGATCTCTGCCCCTCGAGGAAAATTCATACCTTAAAACCATATTCCCCCAAATTAACAAATGTAACTCTCTCAAAGATTAGCTAAATTTAAAGAAGATTCTTAGGAATATCACTTAAAAGATACAACTTGCTCTTAGAAATTATTTCAAAGAAATATCATAATAAGAGCAACCGTACTAATAGGATGTATTTTACTTTGGATGTATATAACCATCTTGACCTTACCATGCCATATTAAACCATTCTTTATGTGGTAGTATGACCACATTAGCATAGAGACTATGTTCCCTTATTCTATCATAAATTTCCCTCGTATCATAATCCACATCTCAAATTACAAGCGCTACATCCTTCTCCACTCGCTTTACCAAGTTCTTAACCACCTTGCTATCATGAACCTTTTCATATCCCAGTACCCTCTATAACAAGGTGTATGTTCTTTGAACTGGTCTTTGATAGCTATATATTTAGCTTTCTACCCCTGCAAGATATGGTCGTGTGGTCTTGGAAATTGAAAAGTTCTAAATATTTAAGCACATTACTTTGAGAAACTACCTTTCTCTAGAAGTTACCAAACAAAAGTACCATAGAAGAAGTTCCCTGAATCCCCTAGAAAAGGTAGGTAAAAAAATAAAACTAGGAAATTAGATTCTTAACACAAGCAACTAAGAGTGCCTATACAACAGGTTGTATTTAAAAATAGGTAACACTAAGCTTACAAGAAAACTCCTAGTAGAATCAATTCAAAAAATTACTACTCTTTAGAAGTTATGAAGAGAGCAATTATTCAAATAATTTGTAAGTAAAAACATAAGGAAATAAAACATAAGAAATTTGGTTTTTAACGTAGAAATCAACTTTTAGAGGTAACTTGTTAATATTTTCCTCAATTATAAAGAAAGAGAATATTTCAAAAATTCTACCTTTTCATTCAAAAGTGTCAAGAATATTATATTACTTAGCTAATCTATTAAAAAGTATCTATCGCTAAAAGAAACTAAGTTTCTTCGGAAGTTACGGAATACAAGTAATACAATTAAAACACATTTATCTGAGTAAATGAGGAGTTTTCAAAAGGTAATACTTTTCTATTTAAACGTGAATATATAAAAATATCACTAAGAAAACTCATAATACCTTAAAAACCTAGCACTTTAAGAAAATATTAATCTGGAAACTATATAACAAGAATAAAATAATTAAGAGTACATATCTAAATAAGTTGTAAGAAAGAATGAGATGAAAACAAATTCAAGAAATTGGATTTTTTATACAGACTCAATTGGATAACCACTTAAAGATGCCTACTCTTTTAAAAAGGTACTTTTATTTATTTTAACAAACATTCTAAAATAATAGCTTTATATGAATAATCTCACTAAAGATAGGTGAGAAAAAGATTATATAGCTAAAATTAAACTTGATTAAACGCTATTTTCTATGTATAATTAATTATCATTTTTCTGGTTAACATGGGGGTAGAATATGAATTTCACAGATGAACAGATAATGAGATATGCTAGGCACATAATCCTAAATGAGTTAGGTGCAGAAGGACAAGCAAAATTGTTAAACGCTAAAGTTTTAGTAATAGGAGCAGGAGGTCTAGGATCAGCTCTTATTTACTACTTAGCAGCAGCAGGTGTAGGCAAGATAGGAATAGTAGAAAACGATGTAGTAGATATCTCTAATCTACAAAGACAAATAATACATGACACTAAACATGTAGGAATACATAAGGGTGAATCAGCAAAAGAAAAAGTTAACGCTCTAAATCCAGATACGGAAGTTACACTTTATAAAACTTACATAGACTCAACAAATGCAATGGAGATAATAAAAGATTACGATATAGTAGCTGATGGAAGTGATAATTTTCAAACAAGATTCTTAATAAACGACGCTTGCTATCTTTTAGGTAAACCTCTAGTACATGGTGCTGTACTAAGATTCGAAGGGCAAGTGAGTGTATTCGTTCCTAGCGAAAATAACCCATGCTATAGATGTATATACGAAGAAGCTCCACCACCTGGATTTGCACCAAGCTGTAAAGAAGCAGGTGTACTTGGATCTGTTGTAGGAGTAATAGGCACAATTCAAGCAACCGAAGTTATAAAATTAATAACAGGAATAGGTGAACCACTTGTAGGTAAACTACTCGTATACGATGCTCTTTCTTCAACGTTCAATAAATTCACAATATCGAAAAACTCTAACTGTCCATTATGTGGAAGCAAAAAAATAAAGAATCTACAAACCGTAGATTACACCTACTCCTGTTCACTATAAACTTACCAAAGATCAACCATATCATCTACTTCTCTGAACTTCTCAACAAATAAATCAGTCTCTGCAACCATATAATCAAAGTATATATAGAAAGGTCTTCCTGGAACGATATCATTCATATCACAAACAATCTTTATACCACTTAGTGTTAACCCCCTTTCCTCGGAAACTTTATAATCCTCCTGTTCTATAAACTCAGGTATATTCACTTCAACTGGTTTCCAACCAGAGAAGTTTAGCTTCCCTATGGTAACTTCCTTTTCTCTTCCGAGGTAATCCTTAACCATTATCTTTAAAGTATGCGTATAATTTCTACCAACAACCCAAAACTTTATTTTTTTCGTAATACCTGGTATTTTTATTTGCCTAACTGGTCTTACAACAATTTCAGCTGGTCCTCTCTTAAAGAAA
>JBKBIJ010000074.1:0-9037 GCA_046299455.1 Brevinematia bacterium
TGTTACTTTCAATCAAAAATATTTCTGAAGAAGTAATGCTATCATCATCTTCACTTCTGAGCACCTTGAACAGTTTACCATCAATAACTCCTTCGAATCCTTGACCTGGGATAATTCTAAATTCAGTAACTTCGTAATTTTTATACATTTCATTTAAGTTGAAGTTTTTTTCTAGATAGTTTTTTAGGGAAACTGATAGTGGATGTGATGATAGCAAAGATAAAGTGTATAGTTTATCTACGTAATCTAGTGGTATTTCTAGACTTGTTACACTCGGTTTGCCAATTGTCAAGGTTCCTGTTTTGTCGATTCCAAAAATATTAACCTTTTTAAGGTTATCTATTGCATTTATGTTTCTTATTATTACACCAAATTTTGAAAATCTGGATATTCCTGTAGCTAAAGTTATTGGTACAGCTATACCAAGGGCGCAGGGACAAGCTATGACTAATACAGAGATAAAACTGACTAATCCTTTGTTTGCATCTCCAGTTAATGTCCACAAAATTAGTGAAACTAAAGATATTGAAAAAACAATTGGAACAAAATATTTTATAATTCTATCTGTAACATTCTGTATAGGTGCTTTGTAAAGTTTCAACTCTTCAACATAACTTATCATCGACTTCAACAAAGAATTGTTTATTTCCTTTTCTACCTTAACTTTAATGTTTCCATTAAGATTATAGCTTCCACCAAATACTTTATCACCTACTTTTACTGTTCTTGGTTCGGATTCACCAAAAACAAATGTTTCTTCAACTTCACTATTACCTTCAACTACTATACCATCGGTTGGTACTCTTTCACCTGGCCTTACAATTAGAATATCTCCAACTTTTACATCCTCTATATTTCTTACTATTTCTCTGCCGTCATTACCAATTACATTAGCTTCGTTAGTTATGAGTTTGTAAAGTTCTTTTGCTGAACCTGTTGCTTTATTGGATAGATAAAACTTTATATAATTCCCTAAAAGAAATACGTCTATTACTATCAAAGCTTCCTTAGAAAAATTTTCTATGGGCAAGAATTTACTCATAAAAAATGTCATTAACGCTGAAATTGATCCAATAGATACTAAACTGTCTGTATTTGGTGAGAGATATAAAAGCGAAGTTAATCCGCTTCTGTGAATATTAAAACCATTTACAAAGACCACAAGTGAGGAAAGTATGAACAAGAAGTACTCAATGACTTCAAAGTGAGTTAAAGAAAGGTTTTCAAAAAACATTCCTAGAAATACAGGTATGGATAAAATAAATGCGGTAATCAGATTTCTTCTCTCTCTTTTGATATATTCTGGGTTTATTTCAGGGGATATATCATATCCAAACTGCTTAAGTTTCTCTCTTATACTTTTAATGTCCAAATCTGATACTGATATTATTGAGACTGTAGATAGAGTAAAATCAACTTTAGCGCTTTTTACACCAAATGTGTAAATTATCTTTTCTACAACTCTAGCACATGATATACATCTTAGCCCTAGAACGGAGAACTTATATTCATTCATGCTTCTTAATAAATACCAAAGGTTTAGCTGATTCAGAAGAAGGTGCTAATGAATATTTCATAGTAACATCTATTCTTATGATATAGTTAAACTCAGGTATAATCTTATTAATTTCCATCTCTTTAACAAAATCATTTAGATAATCTGGGGTAAGCATTCCATCCTTAAACTTTTTAAGGATGTCTTTGAAAAAGGCACTTTCGTTTGAGAATACTTGAGTAGTTCCTTTAAGTTGGTATCCATCAAAACTTTTACATGACCAATCAAATATTGATATACTAACAGATTTTGAATTCTTGATACTATCCGCTTTGTCTTTTTTTGATTCAAAAAAACATATATAATTTTCATATTCGTTGATTTCGACTATAAATTTAGGTTCTACTATAGGATACCCGTACTTATTCAGATAAGAAAAAGCTACTAATCCTTTATTTAATTTAATGAAAGAATTGACACTAAAGTCTATTAAACTGTCCATTCTTATCCTCCATAAAAAGTATAGTCTTCTATTTTCACAACGGTTACTGCCAATGGTTTAGGAAAACCTAATTCTTGAAACTTTTTTGATATTCTTTCATAAATCTCACCATCTTTATAATTTTCAGCTGTTCCAATTATCATAACGAATCTTATATTACCTTGCAATTTTGTATCCCATTTTGCTATGCAAACTTTATTATTTTGATTTAGGTTAAATAATGTTTTATTCGGAAGACCAGATCCAAATACAATATTATCACTATCTACTTCTAAAAGAAATCGGGGAGATAGGTTTACTATTCCGAATTTACTTACTGTTCCTAAAATACATATACCTCCATTTTCTTTTAGAAATTCTATAACATTTAAAGGTAGTTTAATAATACCCATGGTTAAAATTATAATAGTAAGAATACTTTTTTGTCAAAATTTTATAAAGTATTTTTCAAAAAATATTACTTTCATTTTCAAATGTGATTACCTAAAAAATATCACTAAGAAATTTTTTCTAATTATTTAGAAGAGAGCTTGTTGTTCCAATTAGATACATTCCTTTAAAGTTATAATTATTATAATAAGATTATCTTCCTAAATAAGGTTTAAGGATAAATAACTTAAATTTATGGAAAACTTTTAAGTAAATCACTCTAAAGAAATTACCTTTTTTAGAAGTTATATTATCTCATAAAGGTACTTAAAGTTGCGAAAAGGAATGCAAAGAGAAAAATCTGAAAGAAACTATCACTTCTTTAGAATTTGTTTAAGATAAACACAATTAAGAAAGCTTTGGGGGAATAGCTTCTAGAAGAAATAGGTGAAAGAAAGAAGATTAGAGTTTTAACACACTTTCACATGTTAATGTAACTAGATTTTATTGTTTACTTTTAAAAAGCTTTTTAGTAATTTTTTTCAATAATTATACCTTTATTTAGAATCTATTAGCTTTGATGAATAATTCTATGATAGATTGATTGTTAACAGAGAACTACTAAGAATGTATTTATACTTTTGATGATATAAGTACATAATGGTTACTATTAGAAGTTTCAAACTTCTTAGAATAGGAGTATCACTCTGAAAAATTACCTTTTTAGAAATTATTTTAGAAGTTTTAAAACTAAATACCATAAAAACTTACCAGAATATAGATCTTTATCTAGGCAGTTTACAGTTTATAGGTAGAAGATAGGAGGATAGATAGTAATTAAGGCTTATATAAACATATTGCTTCTAAAACTTTTATGTGAAAGATATATGGATATATTGGAGAAGGAGGCTTAGGAAGTTAGATTTTAAAATATCTTTCTAAGAGGAACTGTTTAAACAAGTCGTAGGGGTAATAGTTTATATGAAAGTACTAGATGAATAATTCCAAGAAATTATCGCTTAGGTTATTGAATAAGGAAATATTATGACATAACTTGTCTAAATAGGTTTCGAGAGCGAGTAAGATAGAAAGAGGCTAGGGATTGGAGTTTTAAAACATAATCTTTGAGCAAGTTGTAAAATGAATAGTAAGAAGGTCTTAAAAAATACACATAAGAAACAAGGTAACTTTAGAAAGGGTTTATTACCTAAAGAAACTATTTTCTCTGGAAGTTATGTAATAGAAGTACAACAAAGGCAATTGTTCAAATAAGTTGTAAGGAAGAACTAGAAAAAAGATGTTAGAAAAATTGGGATTTTTTGTCACATTACCTACTTATGTGAAAAATGTTTCATAATTCTAAATATTAAGCCATATTCTCCACATTACCAGAGAGAATTCTTCTGACATATGAACTAAATTTATGGGAACTACTAATCTGAGAAACTATCTTTTCTTTAGAAGTTATAAAACAGTAATATCATAAGAGAACCTATGGAAAAAAGAAGCCTAAGAAATTGAATTCTCTTCGAAACTATTTTTCGAAATTTATAGAGACTTCTAAATTCCCTCACTACTCACCTTTTTATGTGTGACTTATTGATATATTATCTTTTATTAGAAGAAGATGTTTAAAAATATTGCTTTCATATTTAAAGTTTTTCGAAAACATATCTAAGAAATTGGATAATAATTTAAGAAGCACTATTGTCCCAAAAACCCCTTCTTAATACCTTCTTAATAAGTTGTAGAGCAAAAGTATTATAAAGTAGCTTATCTGAGAGAATTGTAAGGATGAATAGACATTTTCTCGTTTTTCTTGAAAAAGAAATTATTTAATAGTTATTATGAATCCATGGATGAAAAAAATTTAAGTTCAAAGGTATATACTATTTTTTTAGTAAATATACTAATGACAACAGTGTTTGAGATTGTACTATTTATAAGAATGTTCTCAAACAAACTAGATACTTCAACGCTGTTAGTAGTTTTAGGAATATGGATTGTAACATTTACTATTGTAAGGTTTCTAGCAATATTATCTTATTACTCAGGGAAAATTGAAGGAAATAGATTACTTGTTTTTAGTTTTATTGTGCATTCAGTGATGCTGGTTTTTGCTGGTTTAGCATTAGTTTCTATAATTGAAGGATTTTCTATAAATATTCCTTTAGTTATAGTTTTTGTAGCTATTTCTATACTTTTTAGTTTGGCTATTTCATCAAGTTTATTATCTTTTTTTTCTGAGTTATCTGAGAAGAGGCAAAGTTTACTGAAACAAATGTTGTTTGTAGCATCTACAATGTCTTTTTCACTTATATTCATTTTGGCTATAATGGTATTCACTCCTTACTTTGAATGGTTCGATAGGATTGTTGTTTCACTACTAATTAGTATTGTACTTTTGGTGTCACTTCTAAGAGTAACTAAAAATTTGTACCAAGATTTGGGGATAGTGAATAAATTTTTATCTTTTAAAGGTAATGAAAAACAAAAAATAGTTAACGAAGAATTTTTCAAAATAATGGAGAATCTTGAGAAAATAGTAACTGATCAGTATTACTCTGATGTGCTAATAATAAAGTCAATTAGAGAAATAGATAATGAATTAAAGTCAATGAAGGAGGATGTAATTAAGTCAATTCAAACTGTGAAGTATGTTAGAAATGAAATTTTGTCTGCGTTGGAGAGTACGGAAAACGATTTGAAGATGCTTAGTACAATTAAAGAAATGATAGGTAGTGTTAAAGGTTCCTTGGAAAATTATATTCAAGATCTCTTGCCAATTTCGGAATTCGTAGGAGAATTGGAAAGCTCATATAAAGATATTATCATAAAATTGAATGTAACTAAACAATCTAGTGAAGATATGTTTAATACTGTATCTTCTATAGTTAAGAATGTAAAAAAATCTAATGAGGAATTACCTGTTATTTTTGATCAATTATTAGAATTAACGTCAAATTACTATCAATTAACTTCAATTACTAAAGATATAAGGAAAATTTCGATGAAGATAAATTCAATAAGGTTATTACTTGATGTTGAACTCAAGAGGACAGATTTAGATCTTAGAAGTAAAGAGAAATTGGAAGTTATATCAAAAAAGATAGATGAAATATTTTTAGGTCTTCAGGAAATTGCGAATAATCTATTCGTAGATGAAGAGAAGATAACTATAGAAAACCAAATAAAACCATTGATGTTCCAAACGAAAGAAATTCAAGTTTTGTTAGGAGATCTTATAAGATTACTTTACGAGTTCGTTAACTATGTAAAGTCTTTAACTTCAGATCTAGAAATTTCCAAAGAATCTTTTGGTAATTTTGTTAAAAGGTATCAAAATATAAAAGGTATGGTAGGTAATTTGTCGTTGGTTTTAGATAAGAGTTTAGAGATAATAGGAATGATTTTGGATGATATAAACAATGTGAAAAAGCCTGTAAGTAGATTACTTGAAGCTATGGATAGAATAGAAAGCAGTTTAGAGGAGTATTATAGTACGGTATCATCATTGTTTATTAGGATTCCAAAGTTTGTAGAGGATACTTTCGAGGTTTAGCTCCTACTGATATTATGTAGTTAAGATCGATTAATTTTCTTAGCATCAGACCTAGATAGGAAGGAGGAATTATTATTTTGAATGGTTTTTCGAGTAGCGCTGCTGCGTGAGACTTGGATAACTGGATAACTATGCCTTTGAAGGAAAGGTTTAGCTTTTTAAGATCTTTTCCGAGGATATGGTTTAAGACGTTTGTGCTACAAACTTCTGCCATTTGGATGGCAAACTGTGCAAGTGCCATAGGAAATACTTTTTGATTTTGAGGTAATGCAATATCTCCAATAGCCCATACATCTTGTATATTTTTGACTCTTAGATATTCATCAACAATTATTCTTCCTTGTTGACCTTTTTCGAACTTAAATTCTGAGTTGCTCTCGATTTTTTTCAGTATAGGATTTGCAGTAACACCAACAGACCAGATTAATATGTCATATTCATACTTTTTACCATCTTGGCAATATACGTAATCTTTTTCAACTCCACATACGTAAGAATTGTACAAAATTTTGATACCTTTATTTAGAATATATTTTTCAACTGATTTAGATAGTTTCTCGTCTAATGTTGGTAGACATCTTTCTTTGGCTTCGATTATTAATATATTTGCTCCCATTTTATTTTTGTTTAGAAAGTGATATGTTTCAGAGGCTATTTCAACTCCAATAGGGCCTGCTCCTATGATTAGAATTCTAGGTGAAATACCTTTCGAAATGAAGTAATTTAGCTTTTGAACGTACTTGTTTAGATCTTTTTCATCCCAGAACATTATGGCATTTTCTTTAACATTTTCAATTCCTAAATCGTATGGTTGTACGCCAAGAGATAAGATTAATTGATCATAATTTATAGTGTTTCCGTTGTCTAAGTAAATTATTTTTTCTTCAAAACTGATGTTTTCAACTTTGGCTTTAGTAAACTCGAAATTTTTAAACTTTCTAAAGATATCAGAATAGTATAGCAGTATCTTTTGATTTTTGTTTGATATAAGTGATGGTACTGATGGTAAAAGACACTGATACTCGTTTACATCTACTAAATGAACTTTAATGTTATTACTATTTTTACTTAACTTAAGAAGATTTTTTGAGAAAGTTACTCCGGCAAATCCTCCACCCAAAACAACTACTTTATACATACCTTGTTCCTCTACCTCTAATTTTCCCTTTCTTTAAAAATCCATCATAGTGGTGTACTATCAATTGGGATTCTATTTGGGTTAATGTATCGAGTGCAACACCAACCATTATAAGTAGTGATGTACCACCCATTAGATAAGCAATGTACTGAGGTACACTTAGAGAGCTATATATTATGTTAGGTAGTACTGCAATGAGACCAACTATTATTGAACCTGGTACTAGTATTTTTGTTAATGTATTATTTAAGAATCTATAGGTTGGATCGCCTGCTCTAATGCCTGGTATGAAACCACCACTTTTTTGGAGATTTTCTGCTAAATCTTGTGGGTTAAATTGTATGAATGTATAGAAGTATGAAAAGAAAATAACTAATAACATATATAGAGTTATGTAGAGCCATCCTTCATACGATAGCCAAGAAGATATAGTTTTTACGATAGGTGATCCTGTAGCACCTATGAATGTAATAATTTGCTGAGGGAAAGACATGACAGCGGATGCAAATATTATTGCAACGACACCAGCAGGGTTTAACTTGAGTGGTATGTAAGTATTTTGACCTCCGTAAACTTTTCTACCAACAACCCTTTTTGCGTAACTAACAGGTACTTTTCTAATAGATTGTTCAAACCAAACAACAAATACGATGACACCTAAAAATAGAAGTACTACGAATATCATTGTTATTTCTACCGTTCCTATTCCTTGTAATTGTTTGTAAACGCTGTAAACTGATTCTGGAATTCTAGCGACTATACCCGCCATTATTATTAACGATACACCGTTCCCAATGCCTTTCTCCGTTATTTGTTCTCCCATCCATACTAGAAACATTGTTCCTGCTGTGACTGTTATGATAAAACTTAGATAAAAGAATATTGTTTCAGGATAAAGAGAAAGACCAGTTCTAGCAAATATCTCTGATCTCAAGCTTCTAATGAAATATAAACTTAATCCCCATGCCTCGATTATAGCAAGTGGAATTGTACCAATTCTCGCATATTGCATTATTCTTCTTCTTCCGTCTGGCTCTTTTGAGATTCTCTCAAGAGAAGGTATTACGTATATTAACAACTGTATTATAATTAGAGAACTAATGTAAGGCATTACACCTAAGGAGAAAATACTTATACTCGTTAAAGCACCACCAGCAAATAAATTGAAAAACTCCAGTATTCCTAAGTTACTTTGACCAAATCTTTCATAGTAGGATACAAGTACCGAATAGTCTATACCTGGTACGGGGATAGTAGTACCAACTCTAAAAACTATAAGTATGAACAAGGTAAATAAAACTCTGTTTCTCAAGGATTCTATTTTGAATATGTTTATGAATGCTTTTAACATAAAGACCCCTTAAAATCCAAGATAATTTTAAGATCTTTTAAAACATTGTTTCAAATTCAAGAGAAAGACTATATTGAAATTTATTTATCTCTCATTCCAAACTATTAGAACATCTAAGGTATGTTTCCAAAAATATTACTTTCCTACTAAGGTTTTAAGAAATATTGCTAAAAGAATTGGGCAAACCCTTAGAAGAGAGATATTACTCTGAGACACCACTTTTCTTTAGAAGTTATTTTAACAGATATAACATTAAGGGTGAGTAAATTTGTATTATTACTTTCCCATTTAAAAGTATATCTAAGAGATTCAATTTAGAAAAGCTATTAGTCCGAAGAAACTATCTTTACTTAGACGTATAGAACAAAGGTACTGATTTTTCAAACAAGTCATAAATGGGTAAAGGAAAAGGAAGCTAATAAATTGAATTTTTGACACAGTATAATTTTTTTAGATGTAACTAGTTAATATTTTTCTCACATGGAATTAAGGAAATGTTTCTAAAGTGCTAATTTACTACTTAGAATGTTAATATATTTTGGATAGATATCTTTTGCTTTTTAAGTGTATTATTTTTTCAAAATTTATGGAGAGTTCTAGAGTATATGAGTTTAGGGAAG
>JBKBIJ010000075.1:0-8921 GCA_046299455.1 Brevinematia bacterium
TATAGAAATCGCTCTACCTTCGTAAACAATGATCTCAACTTCGTCATTTTCTTTAATAAAATTACCAAATTTTCCCAAAGCAGATGAGGGAATTTCGTATTGATCATATGTATTCTCATCCATAAAGTAAAAAGTATCTTTCTCTTTATAAGAGAGAACACACTTAACAATTTGAACATCAGGGACTTCAACTTTGTCTGAAGGGTTAAATCTTTTATCATGGTAGCTATCTGTCGATAGAACTACGTACTTAATGTGCACTATCGAGCCAAATTGCCCTCCACCACTCTTTTTATCAACATCAATAACCCTACATAACTCTCCATCTATCTTTAAAAATTCACCTTTATGAACATCAGTAACAATCTTCGTGTTAGCCATAACACCATCCTCAAACTTTACGTTAATATTATATTCAAAACAAACTCATTAATCAAGAATTTTTACATTATACAAATACTATCTTATGACAACAATCTTCAGTGTTTGATTAAACTTAGATCCAGAGATTTTGACAAAGTAAACACCAGTTCTAAACCAATTATCGACAACTAAAGGTACCTTATTAATTCCTTCGTACAAGCTAAAACTACCTAAGCTTTTCAAAAAGTTTCCATTAATATCATAAATATCAACCTTTACAACATCATTCCCATCTGATAACCTAAAATTAAGAAATGTAGAATTTTGGTTATTATCCAATCTAATCACATTACCTGAAAACCAGACCAAATTTTGAGGAGTTTTCAGAGATTCGATTATAGACTTTACATTGGCTTTTCCCCATCCCCAAGACGGGTCCCATGATTTACCGTTTTGATCATAAACACTAATATCAGAATAAGTTCTCAGGTAATTCAGTATATCTGAAGAAGTAAACTTAGGATTTACACTAAGAAGAAGTGCAGAAACACCTGAAACAACGGGACAAGCCATACTAGTTCCCATCATACCTACATAATTCCCAAAAAAAGCGTCAAGGTACTTCTTATCATACGCAGAAGAGGAAGAAAGAGGAGCAAAAACTACAGCACCCGGGGCAGATATATCTGGTTTTTGTCTACCATCTCTAGTAGGTCCTTTGGACGAAAAGTATGATATGTTATCATTCGTAAGTCCAGGAACAGAAACATTCCCAACAGCAGATAAGAAGCTATTTTTAGTAGTATATGCAGAAACAGTTATAACATCATCAATCAAAAACAGCGAATTTAAGGTAAAATAATCATCTCCATCCTTAAACCAAGCTAACATTCCTTCTGAATATTCAACCCATCCATGAGCTAAAACTGAACCTGTTGTAGTCTTAAAAGAAATTTGCCAATTACCATTAATCGATCCACCACTAGAAGTTATAAGTAATACTTGAACATTCAAATCGTTATTGTAAATATTTGAAGACATAACGATATTAACTTCAACACCCGAATAGTTAGTTCTAAAATTAACTCCATTAGCAAAAGTAATCCATCCAGAAGTAGAACCACTAGGAGTAGTAACTTTAACATCAAAAGATGTCCCTCCAGGTAACCAAAAATCACTTAAAACATGCCCACTATTACTAAAATTACTAACACTTAAAATAGCAGAACTAGGTGTTGAAGATACTGTATTCGAATAATGGTTTTTACCATAACCACTATTACCTCCAGCAACAACTACAATATTACCTTCTTTTCCATAGTAGGTTAATAATTCATTCAAAATCTTAGACTCAATATCTTTTCCATCATGAGAACCTGTATTCACCCCAAGGCTTAAATTAATAACACAAGGTTTATTCACATTTTTAGATCTTTTCATAATGTACTCTATACCAGTAAGCACACCTCCTAGAGAAAAATCCGTTTTAACAACAATAATACTGCTACCACTAGAAATACCCATATACTTTCCATTACTTAATCTACCATTACCAGTAGCGATACCAGCAACATGTGTACCATGTCCGTCATAATCTTTAGATACAAAGTTATCTCTGTTAATATCATCTTTCGAATACTCAATACCATAACCCCACTCAGGGTTAGAAACATTGGTAGTCTGATCAAAAATATACATAATCCTAGTACTTCCTGAAGAAGTTTTAAAATCATCATGAGAAGCATCTATGCCACTATCAACAATACCAATTATAACATCTTTACCTTGAACGCTATCCTGACCATAATAGTTATAAATACTATCAAGACTTAGGCTATCTCTAACCTTATCAAGGAACGGTTTCAATTTCTTAGAAACAGTAGCATACTTAACAAAAACTTTATTGGTAATACTTAAAACTTCATCAACAGGGATTCTAACCAAAGCAAAGTTCCTTCTTCCAGGAAATCTCTTTAAAACATATTTACCTAAGTCTCCTTCATCTCCGCTAAACTCAACCAAAAGATCTACAAAATCCCTATAGTCCCCAACACTAAAAGAATATAATTTCTGTAAATTAGATTCGTAATATGTAGTTTCTTTAACGAAATCATAAATCCTGAGAAATGTATAAACATCAGAAGAAAGATTTATAGAAATACCACTAGAAGCTAAAAAACCGATAAACAATATAATAAAAAGTTTATTCCTCATGAAGGAAAATATAAACAAACCCAATAAACTATTTCAAGTTATCCAATAAGTCTATTAGCTATTGTAATTTCGTACCCTGTAACACTTCTTTGCATTCCTCTATTTTGTGCTTCCTTTTTGTGTTTTTTGCAGTACTTACTTTATTGGGCTGTAAATATTCTTCGTTTTTAAGGTAGATAAAGTTTCTAATTTCTTCTATATCCTTTTGTATAGTTATACATGGCCAAGTAGAAATATAATATTTCTCGAAACACCCTCTATAGGAAGCCCTAATTTTATAGATCTTTTAACTTTTATATAGTAGTTATAATACATCCTAGTTTTTATTCTTTTAGATGTGTTATAAAAAGCATAAACACATTTTACTACAACCTATCTTTTAATGAAATAAATATCAAAGTACAGAAATGAGAAATTAATGTCACTTTCCCAATTAAAAGTGTTAAGAAATTACCTAGAAAAGATGAAAACTTTTCAAAAACGTTACTTTCCCCATTTAAATCTGTAAAAAATACATCTAAGAAATAGGATAAATCCTTAAAAATCCTCCTAGCTAAAAAGATACTATCTTTCTTTAGAGGTAATAGAACAAAAATATTAATTGCTCAAATAAGTATTTAGGAAAACAAAAGAGATAGGGACCTTAGAAATTTAACTTTTGATTTGTAGCTTTTAGATGTATCTTTTAACATTATCCTCACCTAGGAAAGAAGATAAGTTTAGAAATGCTACTTTCCTACTTAAGAGTGTTTAGAATATATCTAGAAATAAATATCCTTTTAAAAAGGAGTCTATCGTTTAGGAGAATAACTTTTCTCAAGAAGCTACGTAACAAAAATAATATAAGAAAAAATCCTCCAAATAGTTTGTAAGGAGTTAGGAGAGAAAAAGAGAACTAACAAATTGAATGTTTGAAACATCATCAAAAGTATTAACTTCATGCTTAAAGATACTATGAATAATAAGTCTTCTACCCCCTTAGAAGAGGTATGTCATTTAAAGAAACTATCACTCTTAGGAAGTTATGGAACAGAAATACTATAAGTTCAATCTTGTAAATAACTTGTAAGGAGTAACGAGAGAAGGTTCCAAGAAATAAGGAAAATTGTCCAAACAACTTGTAAGGAGGCAGCTTGTAAGGAATGAAGGGAAGAAGAGGGCTGAGAAAATTGAATTTTTGAAATAATCTAAAAATATTAACTCCACACTTAAAGATGTAGGAAAATATTACTAAGAAATCTTTTAACTTCCTAGAAAGAGTTTGTAGCTTCTGTCTTTTAAAGAGATGGATTTTCCAAAAAGCTACAGAAGTAATACAAGTTACCATAAAGAACAATTGTTCGAATAATTTGTAAGGAAGAACTTAAGATGTTTCAAAAATACTTTCCTGTTTAAAAGAATAAAAAAATATTAACAAGACCTCACTATAAACTCAATAACCTCAAGAAAATGCCTTTCTTAAGAAGTTATGAAACAGAAATACCGTAATAAAACTTATCCAAATAGTTTTTGTGAAAGATAAGTAAAAGAAAGAAACTTAGCAAATTAGATTTTTAACACAGTCTTATGATTGTTTGAAATTGATCAGTAGTAATAATAATAATATTCTATCTATATAGAATTTTATGATAGTAGAAATTGAAAAAAACCAAGGCGAATATGTTGCATCATTTAAGTATGATATCTGGGCAAGTAGAATAATATTACACCTAGCAAATAATGAAGATTTAAAAACATTCGTACTAGAAGATTGTATATCTTCCAACAAGGAATTTCTAGAACTAAAAAAGTTAAACCATAAAAAATTAAATAATACCATAATATTAGATGGAAAAGAAATACAACTAGTAGCAAATGATAACATTCTGAAAGGTAAAATATTTCTTGTACCTATTAGTTACAGTAATTTATCCGAAAAAAAATCTCTAGATATTTCAAGTTTACCGACAGATTTTTCGATAGAATTTAACGAAAACAATGTTAAAGTAATCTATAGAAATCCTGAGTATTCTTCAAAAATAATAGCTTTTCTATTGTTAAGAGAAATTGGTATAATACCATCTGAATTCCATGTAGATTCACTAGCAATCACAATATCAAACATAATACCAAGAAACGACAGATACATAAAGGTAGAAATGGTTAAGTTTGGTAAATTCATCTTACCCCACAAGATTACACTATCAATACTAATAAAATCTTATGATGGTCAAACATATCAAATGCTATCTTTTTCTAAAAACAAATGGAAAACCCAAAGCATAAACTCACAGAAAGGTGCAATAAACTTTATTCACAAGATACTACTAAACACATACGAATAC
Source organism: Brevinematia bacterium (assembly GCA_046299455.1). GTDB lineage: Bacteria > Spirochaetota > Brevinematia > DTOW01 > DTOW01 > SKYB106. The sequence goes on from JBKBIJ010000075.1 coordinate 4,902, forward strand.
GTAACTTATCAATCATCAAAGATAATTGACAACTATAGCTGGATAAAAAGTTTTCTAATAAAAATTAGCAAAACATTAGAAAAGATATCAAAAACAAATTTGCTGAAATGGTTTATTACAATTATGCTTTTTAGCATCGGTATATATATTATGACGAAGTTAGGAATATTTTTGATTATAATTTTGATTTACTTTATTTACTTTTTTACAAAGCGGCTACTAATTTATATAAACTTTAAAGGGAAAATAGTATGAGTACTTACAAAGAAGCAGGTGTTGATATAGATAAAGCAAATTCATTAATAAAAGAACTTAAAGAACATATTTCGAAAACTTACAACAAAAATGTTTTGGAGGGAGTTGGTGGGTTTGGGGCACTCATAAACATTGATTTAAACGAGTACAAAAACCCTGTAATATCAATATCCACAGATGGAGTTGGTACAAAGCTTTTGCTTGCAAAACAGTACAACAGAATTGATCACATAGGAATTGATCTAGTTGCAATGAATGTAGATGACGTTTTATGTACTGGATCGAAACCAATATGTTTCGTAGACTACTTTGCTTGTGGTAAACTAGAAGAAGAAACGTACAAAAGAGTAATAAGAAGTATAATCAAAGGATGTGAAACAGCAAATGTAGCATTGGTGGGTGGAGAAACAGCAGAAATGCCAGGAATGTATAAAAACGGGGATTTTGATATAAATGGGACAGCAATAGGAATAGCAGAAAAAGAAGATATTTTACCAAAAAATGTAAAAGAAGGAGATAAACTAATAGCTTTAAGTTCAAGCGGATTTCATAGCAATGGATACTCTCTGATAAGAAAGATAATAAAAGACAAGAAAATAGATCCTGAAAAGAATTGTAGTTTCGGTAAACCTCTTATAGACCTTTTGCTTGAACCAACCAGAATATATTGTACTACAGTTTACCCTCTAATAAAAAAAGGACTCGTGAAAGCTCTATCACACATAACAGGCGGAGGAATAGTAGAAAATACTCTGAGAGTGACACAAGGTAGAAAAATACAGATATACTATGAAAAAATAAAAACACCAGAATTCATGGAGTTTATAATAAGAGAAGGTAATATACCACAGGAAGAAGCTACAAGGACATTTAACATGGGTATTGGAATGATAATAATTACAGACAAAGAAGAAGAAATATTAGAAGAGCTGTCAAAATCTGTGAATTACGAATTCTACGTTATAGGAAAAGTCTTATGATAGACTTTAGAGTACTCGAAAACAACACTGGTATTTCTCGAATAAGACCATCAATACTGTCAATCATAATAGCAGTAGTAATAGGTATAGTATTCATAAGAATTGTAGACATGCAAATACTCAATAGGGAAAAATTTGTAAAACTAGCTTTTGTTAACATGGCCCAACAAACACCAATTCCAGCCCAAAGAGGTAACATATACGACAGAAACTATAAACTATTATCATCAAGCGATGATACCATAGGCCTATTCGTAGTACAAAAGTACCTACCAAAGAATGAGCAAGAAAAAATGACTATACTTTCAAAGGTTTCTGGAATTATCGGAAAAGAACTAAAGTTCATATTAGCTAACATTGAGAGAAAAAAATGGGATATATATGGTCCAATATTTATATCAGAAATTACAAAAGAACAAGCTATAAAAATTCTTGAAAAACAAGACGAATTTCCAGGAATATTGATCGACAAAGTATACATAAGAAATTACAGATATCCATACGAAACATCACACTTGCTAGGATATCTAGGGCCTATAGATCAGCAAGAACTCAAGAAAATCTCAGAAGAAGACAAAGATATCTACCACTCCGGGAGCTATATAGGTAAAGATGGAATAGAAAAAGTTTATGACAAAATTCTTAGAGGCAAGGACGGTAAATTGCTCAGATACATAGATTCTAAAAACAACGTAGTTGGTTCGGAAATATTCGAATTACCTGTGGAAGGAAACTCTCTATTACTTTCAATAGACATCGACATTCAAAAGATAGGGTATGAGCTTCTAAAAAGCTATCGTGGAAGTCTAGTAATGATGAAACCAACCACAGGAGAAATAATAGCAATAGTTTCCTCACCATCATTTGATATCAACAAACTTTCTTTAGGTGATTTCTCGTATTTCCTTTCGCTATCGACAGACAACAAAAATACTCCACTATTCAACAGAGCCATCCAAGGAACATACCAACCTGGATCAACATTCAAGTTGATAACCGCTGCTTCAGCACTATATAACAAAAAATGGGATCCAAATAAATCTGAATATTGCCAAGGAGCTTTAAAAATAGGTAAAAGAGTATTCCAAGATTGGGCAATACATGGTTTCGTTAAAGATATTATCAAAGCAATAGAGGTATCATGTGATGTATACTTTTACAAAATAGGATTATCTCTAGAACCGGAAGAACTAATAGATACTGCAAAAACATTTGGAATAGGTGAATATACTTTCATAGACTTACCAAACGAAAAGAAAGGCTTTAGAACAAGTATCGACATACACAGGAAAAAGTACAACAGGGATATTTTGGGTGGTGATATGGCAAATTTAGCTATAGGACAAGGCGATTGGTTACTAACTACAGTACAACTAGCATCAGTAGTGTCATTCATATACAACGAAGGAATAGTTTATAGACCACATATAGTAAAGAAAATACTTTCACCAGATGGTAAACAAACCATAAAAGAAGTAAAACCAGAAATACTTAGAAAAGATACAAAAATACCAAAAGAAATATTCGAAATACTCAAAAAAAGTATGAAACAAGTTTTCGAGGAAGGAACAGCAAGAGGACTAAAATATTTAACAAAATACCACATAGGAGGTAAAACGGGAACAGCTGAAAATCCCCACGGAAAACCTCACTCTCTATTCGTATGCTACGGTCCAACAGATACAGATAACCCGGATGACGTTGTAGTCGTTGCAGTTATCGTTGAAAACGTCGGAGCAGGATCAGCATACGCAGGACCAATAGCTGCAAAGCTAATCGACGCTTACCTGGATAAATATCAATACTCGAAAAAACCCATATCAGAAAATATTAACACTCTAAAAACCCAATAATATCCTCATTTAAAAACCTGTAAACTCTTCTAAATCCTCCACAAATAAATATCCTAAAAATATATCTATACTTATTTCTACTAGTTTCATACTTAACTTTTTCTACCTACTTATAGCTTTTCCTAATTCTACCTTTACACTTTATTGATACATATATACAACTTTGGTAAATACACTATGGTGTAGTTACATATTCTACGGATTATAAATTCCGTTTTTCTCAAACCATTTATAAGATGTTCTCTATTTCTATTAACACTAAATCTCTAAATTTGTAGACAACCACTACTCTCATAACTCCAATAAACCACCTTTCTTTAGAATCTATTAGCTTTGGTGAATAATTCTATGAGAAATTGCTTGTTAACAAAGAACTACTAAGATGTATTTATACTTTTGAAGATACAACAACATAGGTATTACAATTAGAAGTTTTAAACTCCTAGGAATGGAGATATTCAGGAAAACACCTTACACTAAAAGTCCTTTATGAATACTCCTAAGAAATTATCCTAACTCCTTGGAAGAGAGCCTGTTGTTTTAGTAAGTTAAATTCTTTTTATAATTACCATAATTAAGATTATCTTCCTGAATAAGGTGTAGTTAGGAATAATTACTCTAAATTTGTGAAAGACTTTTAAGGTAATCACTCTAAGAAAAATTACCTTTTTTAGAAGTTATATTATCTCATAAAGGTACTTAAATAAGTTGTGAAAAGGAATGCAAAGAGGTAAATCTATAACTCCTTTAGAAGTTGTTTAAGATAAAAACAATTAAAAAATCTTTACCAAATAACTTCTAGAAGAAATAGGTCAAAGAAAGAAGGTTAGAATTTTAACACACTTTCACATGTTGATGTAACTAGATTTTATTGTTTACTTGTAAAAAACTTTTTAGTAATTCTTTGCAAATTGTAATTACACCTTCCTAAG
>JBKBIJ010000076.1:0-8906 GCA_046299455.1 Brevinematia bacterium
TTTTCAACATAACATCATCTTTTTAAGTTATGGGGTCTAAGAAATACCAATTTCCCATTATTGCTCTTAAAAGTGTTTTCTCGTTTGAAGAAGCTACCCTTATTTAGAAGGATGAAACGAAAGTATCACAAAGAACAATTGTTCGAATAATCTGTAGGAAAGAACTTAAGATTCCAAAAATACTTTCTTGTTCAAATGTGAATATAAAAAGTGTTACTAATAAATTCTCCTAAATCCTCCTTAGAAGAGAGAGCCTTTCGTTCCAATAAATTACATTCTTTTAAAAGTTATGATTAAAGGAGTATCTGAATGAATAAGTTGTAAGGAATAATGGTTTATAAAAGATGTTTTTAGGAAATTAAATTTTCAAAACGGTCTTTATCTGAATTTCTTCTAGAAAGGATAAGTAAAAAAATAGACTTAGAAAGAAGTTAGATTTTTGGCACAACCTCACAAAAAAATTGACAAGAAAGATTTGATGAAAAATAATATTAGCATGGGAGGGGAACAAAATGAATGATATTATAAACTTTTTAAAAAACGTTCTAAGTAGATTCAATGAGTTACCATTAACTTCGAAAGTTATTCTTATAACATCAGTTGTGGCTGTAGTTATAGCAATAGTAGTTGCAGTAGCTATATCAAGACCCACAACAAAAGTACTATTATATCCTCAAGCACTGTCACCAGAGGATTTCGCCAGAGTAACCAAAAAACTATCCGAATTGAACATTCCATTTGAAACGAGGGATAATAAATTCGTTTTAGTATCAGATGAAAATACAAAACAAAAAGCAAAAATGCAATTAGCATGGGAAGGAATAATTCCAAACAATGTGAAGGGATTTGAATTATTCGATGTACAATCTTTTACCACTACGGACTTTGAAAGAAATGTAAATCTCCACAGAGCAATTGTAGGTGAAATAGAGAGGCATCTTAAAATGATAGATGACATAGAAGACGTAAAGATAATACTACCTTTCCAAAAAGAAAAGTTGTTTAAAGAAGATGAGACAGAGAGGACTGCTTCAGTTGTGATAACACCATCACCCTATTCAGATATAAGGGAGAACAAGAAAAAAATAAAAGCAATAGTTGAACTTGTTGCAAAAGGAATAGATGGTCTAAAGCCAGAAAACGTAGTAGTAGTAGACAACCAAGGCAACGTTTTAAGTGATTTACTTATTGGCGATGAGGTATCTGATGATATACGAGCTGCAAGAGAACAGATAAAAATAAAAGAGAAAATAAAAAGAGAAATAATAGATAGAATACAAAAAGAGCTATCGAAGGCAATAAGCGAAGATAGAATAATAGTAAGTGCTGAAGTTGATATGAGATGGGACAAAAAAGAGATACAACAAGACAAGATAATACCAACAGTTGTCAAACAAGATAATCCTCTAACACCCTACGATGAGAGCCAGGTTGAAGTAAATGTACCAATAAGCAAGAAAACAACTAAAGAAGACTTCAAAGGACCAGCATACATACCCGAAGGGCCCCCAGGTGTTGAAGCAAACATCCCACCAGGCATAAAAGAAAAGATTGATAGATTCACAACATACCAGAAAAACGAAGAAATCGTTAACTACGAAATGAGTAAAGAAAAAGTCAATCAAAAAAACCAACCTTATGAAATAAGGAGGATAACAGTAGCAGTTGCAGTAGACGGTGTATGGGAAATAGAGAAAAAAGGCGGAGAGCCTGTTTTGGATGATCAAGGTAGAGTCAAAAGAAGGTTCACACCACCCACAGAAGATGAAATGAGAAACATTGAAGAATGGGTGAAAAGAGCAATCGGTTTTGATCCTTACCGAGGTGACAGTGTCGTCGTAACATTTATACCTTTCGATAGAACCAAACAATTCATGAAAGAAGATGAAGAACTACTAAGAAAGTACCAAATAAGAAGGATACTGATTGCGACAATCTTAGTATTAATTGTTTTACTACTTATGATGTTACTATATAGAGCAGTAATGAAAGAAATTGCAAGAAGGAGAAGAATAAGAGAAGAAGAACTTGCAAGGCAACAGCAGCTTATGAGGGAAGCAGCACTTAGAGCAGCAGAGCAAGAAGGTGCTACAGTTGAGCTTTCAGTAGAAGAGAAAGCCAGAATAGAACTACTTGAAAGTATAATAAGCATAGCAAGAGAAAAACCAGAAATTGCAGCAAGAGTTATAAGAACTTGGATCTCAGAAGAGTAGAAATCTGAGACACAGACATAAACTTAGAAACAACAATCGAAACAGGTATATCATATTCTGGGTCTAATACATTAGGTGCTATCTCAAATATCGGTAACATTACAAAACCCCTATCTAACCTATAAGGGTGCGGAATAATTAATTCTGAGGTTTTTAAAACTAATCTACCGTAGTAAACAATATCAATATCTATCTCTCTAGGTCCCCACTTAAACCTTTCAGTTCTACCAACTTTTTTCTCAATCTCCTTGACCTCCCGTAGAACCTCAAAAGGTAACATGTTAGTAAAACAAACCAAAGCAAGGTTTAGAAATTTACCTTGATAGATATATCCCCACGGATCACTCTCATAAATACTTGAAATTCTAACAACATTAAGTACCTTCTTAATACCACTTATAGCTGTGTTTAAAAAATTTAACCTAGGTTCAACATTTGAACCTAAAGAAAGTATAACCAAATTCCTCATACCTCAACAACAAGCCCATCATAAGCAGGTAGTATGCCACTACCTTCAAGGTAATTATATAGTTCTACATAATCAAGCTCATGCCCCATATGCGTCAGATAAGTTATCCTAGGTCTAACAACCTTAACAAGGTGCTTAACTTCAGAAACAGTAAAATGCGTAGCATGAGGTAAGTATCTCAAAGCACTTATAACTAAAACTTCCGTACCCTCTATAAACTCAATCGTCTTCTTTGGGATAAAACTTACATCAGTGATGTAAGAAAAATTACCAATTCTATACCCATTGACTTTTAATCTACCATGATAGTAAAAAAAACTCAGTACCTCTACACCACCAATAATTAACTTATCGTAGTCATCTATAACATTGAAACTAACCATAGGTTTACCACCACCTAATTGCGGTAAATCCCTAAAAACGTAGTCAAATCTACTCTGTATTTCCCAATATGAAGTACGATTGACAAATACAGGTATAATCCTAGAATTCATAGAAAAGTTAATTTGTCTTATATCATCAAATCCGTTTATATGATCAGCATGAGAATGTGTTATCAATACCGCATCTAACTCAGTAATTCCGTTATTCAATGCCTGCTGTCTGAAATCAGGGGTAACGTCTATCAAAAATTTTCTACCTTTTTCTTCAACAAAAACCGAAGTTCTAGATCTCTTATTCCTAGGATCACTAGAGCTACAAACCCTACATTTACATCCTATCAAAGGTACTCCTGTAGAAGTACCCGTCCCTAAAAATACTATCCTCATACCTCACTTTCTCTTAATCCAGTTATATATACTTCTTCTGGAAACCCCAAGGATCTTAGACGTTTTCGATATATTATTTTTTGTTAAATTCAAAACATACTTAACGTACATTTCCTCAAGATCCCTAAGTTTATACAACTTCGGAAAATATACAAAATCGTTGGAGTACCCAATATCAACATCATCAATACTACTCCCATTTTCGGAGATAACCATATATCTCAAAATTATGTTTTGTAACTCCCTAACATTACCAGGAAAATAATAATTCATCAATTTCTCCAAAGCTTTACTAGAAAAAGATATCTTCTTATTATAAACAAGAGAGTATCTTTCAATAAAGTATTCTATCAAAAGGGGTATATCTTCTTTTCTTTCCCTAAGTGGTGGTATATGTATGGGGAAGACATTCAACCTGAAAAATAAATCCTCTCTAAATTTACCTTCTTTAACTAAACTCATAAGATCAACGTTTGTAGCACTAATAAATCTCACATCAACTCCTATTTGTTCAAGCCCTCCTATCCTCGTAAAACACTTTTCTTGAACAACCCTTAAAAGTTTAGCCTGGACACCAAGAGTAATATTACCAATTTCATCCAAAAATAGAGTTCCTCCATCAGCAAACTCTATCTTACCAATTTTTCTCGATAAAGCACCCGTAAAAGCACCTTTCTCATAACCAAAAAGTTCGCTTTCTATAAGCGACTCTGGAATAGAAGAACAATCAATAGTCACAAAATTTTTATTGCTTCTCATGCTTTTAGAATGTATAAGCCTAGCAACAATTTCTTTACCAACACCACTTTCTCCAGTTATAAGTACATTCAGATCATTCTTAGAAGCATACTCAACCTTCTCCAAAACCTCTTTAGCCCCCGGTGTATTACCTATGAAATTAACAACATCCCTTCTGTTTTTAAGATTCTCAATCTCCCTATATTTAGAAATCAAAATATTAACATGATTTAGAATAATTTCAACTCTACTAACGTTTACCGGCTTTACAATGTAATCATAAGCACCCATTTTTATGCACTTTACTACTGTAGAAATATCGTCGATAGCAGTAAGTATAACAATATAAGGCGGTCCATTTAAATCTTCCTTGAGAGAAGAAATTTTCTCCAGAAACTCAATACCTCCCATATTCGGCATTCTAAGATCTAGAAATATAACATCATACTTATTATTCTTAGCTTTGTTAAACCCTTCAATCCCATTCTCAGCAGTATGAACAATACAACTATCCTTGAGTAACTCCTCAAAAAATAACCTTATTCCCCTCTCATCATCTACAACCAAAACGTTTAACATATAAAAATTTTATATATATCACCCAAACTAAATCAATAAACACACCAAGGCTGTATCAAAAATCTATAAATACCATTTAGATAAAAAAGTTCCTAGTTTTCCATATATATTATTAAATAACCAGTATAGAAAAATATTATTCTTGAAACACCATCAAATACCAAAAATTTACCCTTCACATTCCAAAAAGAATCTCTATCCCAACAAAACAAACATAAATTGTAGATTAATCAAAACAATACCGATCATATCATAAGATGAAAAAAGGAATAATACTTTCTATTCTCATCTACATTTTCGTTATATCACTAATAATTGTCATAATCCCTTTTATCTCCGAACAAACATTTAACTCATTCTCAATCGAGAACAAACCTCAAAAAAAACCATATTCTTTGTATCATGAAATCCAAACAAGCAACGACAAAAAGTATCAAATAAGTGAATACATAACAGAACCCACTCCACAAGAACCTCAAGCACTACTAAACATAACCAGAAAAGATAAACCTCTTATATCAATAGTTATAGATGATTTTGGTTATTCAAAAGAAGAATACATAATAAGAGCAATAGAAACTTTACCTATAACAGTAGCAATAATACCATTTCTAGAGTACTCAGTAGAAATATATGAAATAGCTAAAAAAAACAATAGAGAAGTCTTACTACACATACCAATGGAAGCGTACAACAACAAAAACAACGAAAACAAATACCTAAAAATAAATATGCCAAAAGAAGAAATACTTAATTTTTTGGAAAAAGCATTCAAAGAGATAGACGCTGAAGGCATAAACAATCACATGGGATCAAAAGCAACAGAAGACGAAAATCTAATGGAGATTGTAATATCCTTCCTAAAAGGTAAAAACAAAATATTTCTTGATTCATTCACAAGTCCAAAAACCGTAGGATTTAAAAAAGCAAATGAACTTGGTCTAACACCATTCAAAAGAGATATCTTTATAGACAACTATCCATCTCAATACTACATACTAGATAAACTAAAAGAATTAGAAGCAGAAGCAACTAAAAAAGGTTATGTAATAGCAATAGGCCATGCAAGAGAGGAAACTATAAAAACCATAGAAAAATGGTATGAACAAAACAAAAATAAGTACGTATTTACAAAGCTGAGAGATCTCGAAAACCTTATAAAACCCCAAATGTAATTACGACTTTTTATTAGTACATACTCCTAATATAGCATACAATCCACAAAATCCGGTAATCGCTGTTATGCCAATAATTAAACCTAAAGCTATGAGAACTATCTGCAAAATTCCACTAGAGAAAACACCACCAACTATCAACCCAACTGATAATATACCTCTTATAATCCTATCGACAGGGCCTTCATTAACTTTAAACATAATAAACCTCCTATCTACCAAAGGATAAAACTTGATTAACAAATTCATTTTCACTTTGCAAACCTATAGTTTTTGAATCTTCTGAATCATTTATTATTTGAGTCGGTACACTTTCTATACTCCACTCTACAGCCAAAGATGGATTTTCATTCGCTTCTATAACTTCTGATAAAACTTTACCCTTAGAAGCAACAGCTATCCTATTTGCGAGATAAGCAGATCCTGGACAATAAGGACAAGTAGGCGTAACAAAAACCTTTATGTTAACAGGTTTAGAGATAGAACTTAACTCTTGGGCAACACTATCATCAAAATCATGATTGCCAGTAGAAACCATAGAAATAGTTTCAACAATCTGACTAGCTTCATAACCCAGAGGAGAACCACTAAAGAGTATCTTATATCCCTTATCTTCACCTATTGTAACACTAGGATTTGTTCTAATAACCATACCTGTGTTAGTAGTAGAACCCACTTTAGACTCAACAAGATATACCTTAATCTTATTATTTATATCCCCAAGCTCCTTGAAAAAATTCTTAGTAAATTCAACATAATCCTTAGCTTCATCGTCACTAGGATCGTAGTAAACCCTAATATCAACATCATTTTCTAGATCACGAAACTTTTCCTCTAGGAATTTCCTAGATTCTTCATCAATAATTTTTTCCATAACAACCCCCAAAAAATTATAAATTAAATATAAGAATTATAAAAGATAAGTCAAATCTTTTTATATAACAAAATACAAATCGTCCAAACAAGTTTTATGAAGTAACTTGATAAAAACGACATTACTGAACAGAAATACAATAAATAACATTTATCTAGATAAATTTTAAGAAAGAATAGACAAAAGAAGGAAACTAAAGACGACTTCGCTCTCAAAACCACTGCGAACCATCCTTATAATTTTACTTAATTCAAAGGTATTTTATCCAGATTTTTTAAAAAGTGCGGGCTTCCTCTTGACAATCATTGTATTTTTTGCATATCTTACCCAGATTTTACGAAAAATATCTTTTTAAGAAAAAATTACCCTCTTGGAAGAAAAAGAATCCCTGAATATCTACATATGGATAAACACATCTCAATAAAAAACGCTCTCTTAGTGGAAGTTTAAAAAACAAGTAATTCATAATATAAGTTAACAATTCCAAAAAAGAAAATAAACATAGAGAGGTTATTGTGGATACTATAAAAAGATTCCAAGATTTACTAAAAGACCTTTTCCAATTTGAAGCCTCAGACTTGGATTTTGGAATTTATAGAATCTTAAACTACAAACGAGACCAAATTGAAAAGTTTATAGCACAAGATCTTACAAGCAAGATTGAATCAGATTTCGCTAAACATAAGGATGAGAAAATAAAAAACATAAATCATAAACTTGAAGAATTAAAACAGAAGATCAAAGAAGTCTTAGGAGAACAAGCTTTCACAGCTACCGGAAACCTTAAAGATGATCTCAATTCCACACCTCTAGGAAAAGAATTCATCTCTCTAGTAGCACAAAAAGAAGAAGCTACTACCATCGATGAGATAAAACTTCAAGTTTTTAACGACCTATATAACTTCTTCTCTCGCTACTACGAAGAAGGAGACTTTATCCCTCATTATCGCTACTCTATAAAAGCTCACAAATATGCCATCCCATACAACGGCGAAGAAGTAAAACTTTATTGGGCAAATAATGATCAATATTACTCAAAAACCGGCCTTCTCTTCAGAGATTACACATTCAAAACACTCGATTACAAAATTATCTTCCGCATAACCTCAGCTAAAGAAGAAATCGCCTCAAATAAAGCCTCAAAGGAAAGATTCTTTATCCTCGATCATGAAGAAACAATAAAAATTCAAGACAAAACACTAATAATTCCCTTCCAATATAGAGAACTATACCAAAAAGAAATAAAAGACTATGATGTAGAAGATGGAAGCAACACCTCAAAACAGGAAAAAATTAACCAGAAAACTTATAATCAGGTAATAGATAAATTAAATGATGTCACACTAAAAGCAATCCTATCCAAAGAACATAAAAACCAAAAGCCACTTCTACTCTATCATATCTCAAGATTTTCCGCCAAAAATACAAAAGATTTCTTCATCCACAAAAACCTTAAAAAATTCCTCTCCGAACAACTGGATTATTTTATCAAATCCGAAGTCTTAGACATTCAAACACTAGAAAAAGAAAAATTTCTAGACAAGCACATTACCCGCGCTAAAGTTGTAAGAGAAATTGGAGAAAAAATTATTGATTTCCTATCTCAGATTGAAGATTTCCAAAAAAAGCTTTGGGAAAAGAAAAAATTCGTCTTGCAAACCCACTATGTCATTACCTTAGATAAAATTAACCAATACGCAGGTAAAGAATTCTTAGATGAGATCTTAGATGATATTTTAAAAAATAAAAACCAATTACAAGAATGGAGAGAACTCGGATTTGGAGAAATCAAAAGTAAAGATGATCTAATTTCAAAAATTAATCTACTCGAACAAGAATACAAAAAACTTCCAATTGACACAAAGTACTTCTCCCCAGAATTCAAAGAAAAACTACTCGAAAAACTTACAGAAAATTACGATTTGGATGATATATTGGATGGCTTGCTTATCAAAAGCGAAAACTGGCAAGCTTTGAATTTAATTCTGGAAAAGTATAAAGAAAAAGTAAAAACTATCTATATAGATCCACCTTATAACACAGGAAGTGATGAGTTTCTATATAGAGATAGATATCAACATTCTTGCT
>JBKBIJ010000077.1:0-8898 GCA_046299455.1 Brevinematia bacterium
GGGTTGACATAAACCCACCAGATAACCTTGAAGCAATTTCTCCAATGTAAGGTGTACCATCCAAAGATATTTTTATATCACCTTTAGCAGCACCATTAACTATACCAACAGCAATTATTGCTCTTTTAAACTCTTCCAAAGCAATATCAACAATACCTCTAGGTAAATTAGTAGGCATAATATGACCAGTTTCAACAAAGTAAGGTGGATACTCTATTATTCTATCAGCTACACCTGTTACTATAATTTCACCGCTGTAAACTAAAGCATCAACACTAATCTCATCACCATCCACAAATTCCTCTACTAAAACTTTACCCTCAAATGAAAAAGAAACACTTTCAATAAAGTACTCTCGTAACTCACTCTCATTATCTATCCTTCTAACACCTCTAGCTCCCATATTATCAACGGGTTTAATCACAGCTACCTTATTCTTAGATTTTAAGATCTCAAAAGCTTCAAGACACTCTTCTAAACTAGAACATAGATAAAACTCTGGAACGTTAACACCATGATCTTTTAAAGTTTTTCTCATCAAGTATTTATTCGTAGTTTTCAATGCAGTTTCAGAGGAAACTAAGAAAGGCGAAACAATTTCATTTATCTTAGCAACAGTGTAAGACATGTCAGTACCAACAGTTATTGCTGATATTGTCTTCTCTAACAACCCATCCTCCTTAAGTCTAGATATTATACTATCATAGTCCCTAGTACTAATAGGGAAAAACTTATCAGCAATTCTAGAACCAACACAATTCGGATCTTTATCAAAAACTATAGCCTTAAATCCCATATTCTTTATTTCATTTATAATTTTTTCCTGCAAAAGACCACCACCAATAGAAACAATATACTCTCTCATATCCAGGTTTAATCATAAAAAAAACAATCTTCCTCTTAAAACCTAACTTCATCTTGTTTCTAAAATCAAGTGTTCAACTATAGATTATGCTATTCTTCTCCAAAACCTCGGCCTTCAACATCACTCATGTAACATACATAAGGATATATCAAGAATCCAATTTCCTACGTTTCTTTCTCTTTACAACCTATTCAGATAAAGTTCATTATTTATCTCTACTTCCCGTTTTGATACATAAAACCTTAAAAGAGTTATAAAACAAATATAGGTATAAGACTAAATTTTTGAAACACCTTTTTCAAGACAAAGTATAATCTAACCATTAAAGATTTTTACTACAAGTTAAGCTAATACTTCCGAATATATTCAAGGGGACGAATATGGGGATGTTTACTTCCTTAAACATAGCAGGAAGTGGATTAACTGCACAAAGGTTTAGGTTAGATGTAATTGCAAACAATATAGCAAACGTAGAAACAACAAGAACAACAGAAGGTGGACCATATCAAAGACAAAGAGTTGTACTAATGCCAAGAGACGATAGTCTAAAATTCAAAAGCCATCTTCTACCTGAAGCACTACAGCCAGGGCAAGGAGCAGGTGTAAAAGTCGTCAAAGTGGAAAAAGATAATTCACCTCCAAGGATGGTTTATGATCCATCACACCCTGACGCAATAAAATACGGCAAATACAAAGGATATGTACTCTATCCAAACGTCAACATAGTACAAGAAATGGTAGATATGATATCAGCTTCAAGATCGTACGAAGCTAACGTAACAGTAATAAACTCAACAAGACAAATGTTCGAGAAATCACTACAAATAGGTAAATAACAGAACTTGAAACAAAAATAATAACTACCTTATAGTTTTCGAAATTAATATGAACTTAGAGTTAAAGTGGGAAGACAGCATATTCTCTGAAGTAAACTACCAATTCGTATCAAATCCCTACCCTAAATACAACGAGTACATAAAAATTAGTTTTAGGGTACTAAAAAATAATCCTATAAAGAACGCATTCATAAGAGCAATAATAGACGGTGGATCAAACTACATAAAAATGCAAAAGACAAGAGAAACATCCCACTTTGTATATTACGAAGGATGGCTAAAAATTTCACAAAGATTTATAAACTACCATTTCGCCATAGATATAGGAAATGAAGTACTATTCTACACAAGGAAAGGGCTTTTCAAACACTTTCCAACAGAAGATAACGACTTCGTAGTAATAGCCGATTTCGAAAATCCTTACTGGGTACCTAAGAGTGTGTTTTATCAAATATTTCCAGACAGGTTTTGCCAAGGTAAACCAGAAATAAGTGTCAAAACAGATGAATACACCTACAGAAACCACAAAACAATTAAACTTGCCTGGGGAACAGAACCACTACCATACAATCAAGGTTTTTGCCTAGACTTTCAAGGAGGAGACTTATACGGAATAAAACAAAAAATACCTTACTTGAAATCGATAGGTGTAAATGCACTTTATCTAAACCCTATATTTAAATCAATGACACATCATAGATATGATTGCATAGATTACTTTAATGTTGATCCACATCTTGGTGGAAATGAGGCACTGAAAGAGTTGGTCGAAGAATTACATAAAAACAACATGAAAATAATAATAGACGTATCAATAAACCATACAGGCGATGAGCATTATTGGTTCAAGAAAGCAATCTCAGACCCAAACTCTGAGGAAAGAGATTTTTATTATTTCTTTCCTAACGGGCAATATAAGGGATGGGCAAACCTACCAGAATTACCACAATTAAACTATAACTCAAAAAAACTTCGAGAGATAATCTTTGAATCTGAAGATTCACTAGTTAGATATTACATAAAAAATTTTGATATAGACGGCTGGAGGTTTGATGTTGCAAATGATACCGGAAGAAACGGAAGAGATCAATTCGGAAATGAGATATTTGCTAGAATAAGAGAAAGGGTAAAAAGCTTGAAAAGAGAAGCTTATCTGATAGGAGAACACTGGGAAGACAATATAAGCTACCTACTTGGTGACCAACTCGACGGATGTATGAACTACTTTGCATCATCAAGACCTTTAAGATGTTTTGCAGGAGAACTAGATTGGTTCCTGAGGAGAATCGTTGAACCTGGTAGGAAACTAAAACCTCTAACAGGAAAAGATCTCGAAATACAAATATTTCAACACTATACAAGACTACCTAACCAAATAGCATTCCTACAATTTAACCTAATAGATTCACACGATATATTCAGATTTCATACAACAAAATATTTCGACAAAAATATATATAAAGGTATGCTAATAATACTTTTTATGTTACCAGGAACACCATCAATATACTATGGAGACGAAATAGGACTAAAAGGAAGAACAGAAGACATAGAAGGATGTAGATACCCATTCGATTGGGATGAAACTAAATGGGACACAAACTTCCTAAAACTTTATAAAACCTTATCACACCTAAAGATAAATGAGAAAACACTACATCTAGGGGCATATAAAGCACTATATTCAGATGAAGATACTTTTGTGTTTTCAAGGTTTGACGATGAAAATGCTTTTATAGGTACAATAACAAGATCAGAAACAGAAAAAGAAATACACTTCCCAACATACCCTATAGGGATATTCAACACTGAAGGAGAAGATATATTCTCAAACGAAAAATTCAAATCTCAGAACGGATATTTAGCTATAAAAATTTCAAAACAAAAGCAACTTTTAATAAAGTTTAGAGTAGATAACTAAAATGTTTCTAAAAGTACTATTTCCAGTTTTGATAATAATAGCTATCTCATATCTTTTGTCAAAATTCAAGAAAATAGATCCACATAATCTAAGCATCCTATCGATATACATTCTCTCACCAGCTCTAATACTTAGAGCCTTTGATATGCACGGAGAAATATTGATAAAAAACTTTCTATTAATCTCAATACATCTAGTAATATATATGGTAGTAATGTACACAATATCAAAGTACCTATCAATTGCTTTAAAATTATCAAATAGATCAAAGTACTCCCTAATACTTCTATCATTTCTACCAAATACTGGAAACATAGGAATACCTGTAGTCGAATTCTACTTAGGTACAAAAGGTAGTAGCTACGCTACACTAATATTAGTGATAACATCGATAGCAACACAAACCTACGGTGTCTACTTAGCTTCAAGAGGTAGTTACAATTCAGAAAACTCCAAGGAAGACCTAAAAAATGCCTTGAAAAACGTCTTATCATTACCACTTATATACATATCGATACTAGGTATCATATTCTCAATATTAGGAATAAAATTACCCTCCTTTCTAAAAGAACCTATATATGGTTTAGGCTTTTCTGCTCTAATCATAGGATTAATACAACTAGGAATAGTACTCGGTAAAACAAAAATTAATTACATACCAATCAAGTTTGTAATACTAGCTAACTCACTAAAACTCATAGTAGCCCCAATTGTAGCAATATCAATAGGATATGCACTAGGATTTAGAGGAATAGAACTAAAAGTAATAGCATTACAGTATGCCATGCCATCAGCACTATATTGCACTATACTATCAAACTTCTTTAACCTCATTCCAAAAACTATAGGCATAACCGTATTCATATCTACAACAATAAGTTTCATAACACTATACATACTAATAGAAATCCTTCAACTCTTCTAATTAACAACCTTACTTCAATGAGAGAATTCCAAAATCTACACTAACCATCTCAAAAACTTACCTTCAAACCTATAAAACAACTCAAAACCACTAACTAATAGCTATCACACATCTCTAATCCTACATTCAATACCAAATACTTAGGAAAAATCTCTTAACTTAAAGAAGCTATTTTTCATAAGTCATAAGACGAAAATAACTCCTGAAGTTTATCCTTCCACTTAAATTATCCTTTTCTGAAACGCTTCCTGTACCTATCCCTATGCAAATCTTTCCAACCTCCCCCATAATTTGTATTAAAAACAAATAAGATTACTGCACCTTAAACAAAACTTCTTAACATCATAAATTTAGTGTTTATCGATTTTCATTATATTAGCCTTTACTTGTCTTCTGAAAGCAAGTTTAGTACCCCTTCTACTCTTCAATACAATAAGTTTAATTACTAAATCTGAATGTTTTTACATCTTCAGTGGTTTTTGCTAACATTATATCATCACTTTTACTTATTTAAATTTAAACTTTAAACAATTGTAACGAACAAAGAAATTACCTTTCTCAGGAAGTCACAGAACAAACTATTAAGTTTAATTTTTAGGAGAAAACAGGATGTAATAGTACCAATAAATTGGAAAAAGATACCATAATATGAGTACCCATATAAGTTAAATTGTGATGGAAAGTAAATGCTCTAAATTTGTAGGGAACTTCTAAGTGAGTAAATTCAAAAAACAAGAGTTCATCAAAATATCATTTCTCTACTTGAAGATATTTGAAAATATTACTAAGAAATTAGATACCCCTCAAAAAACACCCATTACTTAAAGGAATTAGCATTCTTAAGAAGTTATGGGGGAAAAGTACCATAAGGACAATTGTCCAAATAAGCTTTAAAGGGTAAATAAAGATGTTTCATGAACATTACTTTACTATCTAAAGGTATTCAAAAATATGTCTGGAGAATCGGATAATCCCTTAAAAAGGGGATATCGCTAAAATAAATCTCCTTTCCTTGTTAAGTTATAGAACAGTAATAGCCCGTATCTTAAGTAGTTTTGATAAAGGAACAGGTCTCATTGATTCATAGAAAACTTCTAGTCGTAATAACTTTAAGAAAATCCTATTCTTTTGTGGAAACAGAAATACCATAAGAGTAATTGTCTCAATGGTTGAGAGTGCTCCAAAATACTATACTCTCTTTACCTAGAAGTGTTCAAAAATATAGCTAAGAAATTTGATAAATCCTTAGAAAAGAACCATTAATCATACTCAAAGAAACTACCTTTCCTTAGAAGTGTTGTAAAGAGAAATGTCGTAAGAAAAGAATAGAGATAATACTTTAAAATCCAATACATGGTACGATAATATGACTATGCAGAGGGCATCACCTACAAAAGACTACTATAAGATACTTGGAGTATCAAGAAATGCAAGCTTAAATGAAATAAAAAGTGCATACAGAAAGTTAGTAATGAAATACCATCCTGATATATCAAAAACGAAAGAAACAGAAGAGATGTTCAAAATAATCAACGAAGCATATACGGTACTATCAACCCCTCAACTAAAAGAAAAATACGACATTAAAATAAAGGAAATATCAGAAAAAAATGATAATTCTATTATAAAAAAAGTTGTTGATACAATAGCAAAAAATATTAATATAGCATTAAAAGAAATTAATAAGGTTTTTGAAGAAATTTCTTCTGATAAAACTCTTGAGAAATTATCAAATGAAGAACTTCTACAGAGACTATATTTCTCAGATAACGAGTTTGTAAAATATGCTGCGCTAAAGATAATAAAGCATAGAAGAAAACGTTCATTAATACCATATCTTGTAGAAATATCTAAATCACCTTCGATGCCTCAAAAACTTAAATCTCAAATTATACAAACACTAGAAGAATTAGGCTACAAGGAAATATGATATAAAAAGCGGTAGGGGAGTAAGAAACTTAAACAAGTAATCTCAAAATAGATTGAGGTCTTAAATTAGCTTGTGCAATCATCGATATGGAAGCTTGGGCTAATATCTGGTTCTTGACAAAATCACTCATCTCATAAGCCATATCTGTATCCCTTATCCTGGACTCCGCAGCTTGTAGGTTCTCATAACCTATAAGAAGTGACTTTGCTGTGTACATTAGTCGATTTTGATAAGCACCAAGATCAGCTCTCTGTTTGTTTACTTTTTGTAAGGCCATATCAATAACACCAATAGCCCTATTCGATTTTTCAGGAGATGACAAACTTAAAACTTCCCCAGTTGCACTATCTTTAAGACCTAAAGCTTCAGCAGTCATGGATTCAATGTTAACTTGGATTCTTTGGTCCATATTAGCACCAACGTGTAGCCACATACTTGCAGTAGGAGTAGTAGTTTCAGTCCTTTTTGCAAACCTACCTGTCAACATGGTAAGTCCATTAAATTGTGCATGTGAAGCAATTCTATCGACTTCCGCAACCAATTGAGAAACTTCAACTTGGATATACAACCTATCTTCATCCGTGTAAATACCGTTTGAGGCTTGCACTGCTAATTCTCTCAATCTTTGTAGAACCTGGGTTGTTTGATCGAGATATCCTTCCGCTGTCTGAATGAAAGAAATACCATCTTCAACATTCTTTTCAGCCCTCATCAAACCTCTTATCTGGGCTCTCATTTTCTCTGAAACCGCTAACCCAGAAGCATCATCACCCGCTTTGGTAATCTTAAGACCTGATGATAGCTTCTCAAGGTTTGAATCAAGATTCCAGTTGTTTATCTTGTACTGCCTATTGGCAAAAATAGATGAAATGTTATGGTTGATAATCATAAACCCCTCCTTGGTTTATATTTCCCCTCGTCATGAGGGGATTATTTTCAAAAAATTAAACCTCAGAGGGAATAGCCCGATACTTACTACTAGCATCTACCAGCTATCCCTCTTCCACCCTGCAAAATAATAATCGGATAGCTGGTATTCTTTACTTTAACCAAGTTGATTATTTTTCTTTAGCACCAAGAATCCTCTTAACAGCCTCCTGAATATCAGTAGGTATAAAGAGTATTGTTGTATTTCCAGATTTTGCCATTTCTTTAATAGCATTAACATATTCTTTAGCAATAAAATACATCATTGAAGCCATACCGCCCTCAGCAATAGCCTGGGTTACGAACCTTATGGCATTAGCATCAGCTTGTGCTAGTCTTTCTCTTGCTTCTGCTTCTCTTTGAGCAGATTCTTTTAGTGCCTCAGCTTGAAGAATGGTTGCCCTCTTTTCTCTCTCCGCTTTCATCTGTAACGTCATAGCATTCTGAATATCTGAAGGTGGAGAAATATCCTTTATCTCAACTCTAGTTATCTTTGTTCCCCATTCGTCAGTAGCTAAATCAAGTTCTCTACCGAGCTCCTCGTTTATTTGAGACCTAGATGAAAGACTTTCATCAAGAGTAAGTTTACCCATTATCGACCTAAGGTTTGTCATAGTAAGCTGTTCTATAGCCCTATTTAGGTTAGTAACACCATAAGCTGCTTTTTTTGGATCAATAACCTTATAAAATACAACAGCATCAACTTCAACAGTTGCATTGTCCTTAGTTATTATAGTCTGCTTCGGCAAATCCAAAACTTGCTCCCTAACATTTATCTTGTAAGCAATTTGATCAAAAATTGGTACAATAAGATTCAAACCAGGTTGAAGAACCCTATGGAACCTACCAAACCTCTCAACAACATAGTTAAACCCTTGTGGTACTGTCTTCAAACCTAGTGCGACCAAAATGACTATCGCAGAAAGTAAAATTATAAGAAGTATGTTCATAAAAAACCTCCTTTGCTTAAGTATGAATATACTTAATATAAAACATCAAACATAAACAAGAGGGTGTTGCAGAATTATTTAGAACCAGCAGGACACTTTCACAATGTAGAATTGGACGAATTTATCGTTATGCTAAACCATTATATGAGATAATGGCGGTTGCCCAAAACAAAAAAGATGGTTATTCTAGCCAGATGCGTATTTTATAATCGTATACATCAATGATCGGGAATGTTTGTTTGGTGGGATTGAAAATGATGAGATGGATGGATATGAATGAAGTATTTTAGAAAACGATCGAAAATAATTTTGTAACACTCCTCATTGAACTACTTGAATTTTTGGAACACATCAGTCGTAAATTAATAGCTATAAGATGACATAACAGATGTTATAACACTGAATGTAAATCTATCGTTAGTTGCTAATATAACAACATCCGAAACAAGTGGCTCTTGAGAGACTTTGTTTGTTAAAATCACGGTTACATCTACTCCATTGATGTTGGTATAGAATTTTACTTCATTTTTAAAGGTAATTCTAC
>JBKBIJ010000078.1:0-8838 GCA_046299455.1 Brevinematia bacterium
TATCCCAGTACGCTCTATAAACAAGGTGTATGTTCTTTGAATAGGTCTTTAGTAGGTGTATATTTAGCTTTCTACCCCTGAGAGATATGGTGGTATGTCTTGGATTGGAAGGTCTTTTTAGGGTGTCAAAAAGGGATTTTAGAAGGTTTTCTGTACTTCTGTTATCTAGTTTAAAGACAGATTTACCTATGAGCATGGTTTCTATGGTAAGTTGCTGTATTTTTCTGGTCTTTCTTTCTTTTTTGGTTTATTGGATAGTTATAAAAAGATGGCTTTTTTGGATATCCACAGGGTTATGGGGTTTTTTGGGGCTAATGCTTTGTTGTATTTAGGCCAGTCTCTTTTGTGGTATTCTTTATTCATAGAATTAATTATGCACCGAAGTCGTTATGAATGATAAATATTCATATGGAAAATGTATGAGATTAAGAAACATAAGAGATTAAATTTTTCAAACCATCTCAACTAATTTTGATAAAACTATGAAGAAAAATTTAAAATTCTAGGTAAATTTGAGGTAAATGAATGAAGACTTTCATTTCAAGAATAGATAAATTGCTTATCTCAACATCTGGAAATCCTTTCATAACTTCGAAATTTGAAGATCTATATTACTTTTCGGGATTCACTGGAGACTTTGGATTTATAATCCTTTCACAAACAAAGTCACACTTAATAACGACCAAAATGTTTGAAGAGCAAGCAAAAAATGAAGTGAATACATCGATATTTGATATACATATAACCAAAAAAGAAGAGATATTTTCAAAAATAGTAGATATACTTGTAGAAAACGAATATGGCGAAATATTCATATCTTCAACAGATACAAAACTCAAAAATTTTATATCAGTAATAGAAGCTGCAAAAAACAGAAGATTACTAGGACTCAACAAAAAAATACTTTCACTAAGAGATGATCATTTTTCTTTAGGCAATGTAAAAGTTTTCTTCAAAGATTATTTATCACAAAAAGTAAGAATGATCAAAGACAAAGAAGAAATAGACAAAATCAGAGAAAACCAACTACTTGCAGATGAAGGATTTTTGTATTTGCTAAAGTTAATAAAACCAGGAATAAGCGAACTACAGCTTTCTGCAGAACTAGAATACTATCTAAAACTAAAAGGTGCAGAACAAATGTCTTTTCAAACCATAATAGCTTCAGGACCAAGATCATCGATTCCGCATAACCGAGCATCATCAAAAACAATATCCGAAAACGAACCAATTGTAATAGATTTTGGAGTAAAGAAAAACATGTACTGCACAGACACAACCAGGACTATCTTTATTGGTAAACCTCCCCAAAAATTCGCAGATACATATAAGATAGTTCTGGAAGCTCTAAACGAAGGACTAAACTTTGCTAAAGAAGGAGTAAAAGCAGAAGAACTCGACAAAAAAGTCAGAGGTGTCATAGAGAAATATAATCTAGGAGAGTACTTTATACACTCAACTGGGCATGGAGTAGGACTAGAAATCCATGAAATGCCAATAATATCTCAAAACTCACAACAAGAACTTAAAGAAGGAATGATAATAACAATAGAACCAGGAATATATATACCACATGAATTTGGTATAAGGATAGAGAATATGGTATTAATAAAAAAGAATTCTTGTGAAGTTTTAACAACTTTAGGAACAGAATTAATAACAATCTAAGAGTTATCAATCAAAGTAGTAATATGAATTTGGAAAATCTTCTTTACCTAACCTATTTATAAGTTTTGTACCTCTTTTTTCTGGATCGTAGAATGGAATACCTGGCGGGACCTGGAAAGTAGGAATAAAATTAGCTTTAACCAAATTTCCATCCATACCAAGATATATCTCAAGTATACCAGCAATCCCTGAATATCCTACCAGACTGAAGTTACCATAAGTTAGGAAATTACCCAAAGAATAAGCAATAAGCTTACCTTTATACACTTCAACAGCTCTAAGAACATGAGGACCATGCCCAATAACAACATCAGCACCCGCATCAACAACCCCCCTGGCAAACCTAATAACGTTACCACGATTACCACCTAGAAAGTATTCTGTAACGTCTCTGGTATTCAAAGCATTATATCCCTCAGCACCCCCATGAAAAGAAACTATAACTATATCATACTTACTTTTGAGGTCCTTAACAATACTTTTCGCTTTAGGTATATCCAGTATAGAATATCCATCACTAAATCCAAAAGCAACAACAGCAACTCTTTTACCTTTGACCTCAATTATATCATATTCATACTTGTGAGCAACCTTAATACCCATCCCTTTTAAAATGTTTACAGTGTAATCATAAGCAACCTTACCATAATCCATAACATGATTATTGTTAAACGAAACAACATTAAAACCCAACATTTTCAGAGCGTTTGTAAGATAGCTAGGCATACCAAATTCAAAACACCCCTTCTTACCACCACACTTTGAAGGTTTAAACCCTTCTTTTATGAAAACACCTTCAAGGTTGCACATAACTATGTCAGCATTTTTAAGATAACTACCTATAGAATCATAAAATTCTTCTCCTCGCTTGACAGGTAGAATAGTTTTGGGAGTTAAAGATCCTAACATTGTGTCCCCAACTGCTTTTATAATAATGACATCACTAGCACTAGCACTAAAAACTAAATAAAACAAAAACACCAAAATTGATACCCTAATCATAAATTTCCTTTAAAAAAGCTATATATTCTATCAAGATAATCTTGAGGATTATCCTCAATAATCTTTATTATAGCACTGCCAACAATAGCACCATCACTAATTTCCTTTACTTTGGCTATCGTCTCAACATCTCTTATCCCAAAACCAACGGCAACTGGAATATTCTTTACTTTCTTTATTCTATCAACAATATCTTTTAGCATCTGGAAATCTAAGCTCTCCCTCACCCCTGTAGTACCATAAGAACTAACCAAGTAAACAAAACCATCTGTAACCTTAACAATCCTATCTATTCTTTCCTGAGATGTATTAGGTGCTACGAAACCAACTATTCTAAGTTTATTTTTTTTCAACAAACTACGTATCCTATAAACCTCCTCAATACTTATATCGGGTATTATAACACCTTCACAGCCACTTTCACTCAAAAGTTCAAGATTATTGCTGATATTACAAAAGATAGGATTATAATATCCCATAGAAAATACCGGAACATCATATTCACTCTTCAAATTATGAACAAACCTAGCAACATCTCTTAAATTTATACCATTCTCAAGTGCCTTTTGTGTAGATATTTGTATAACCTCACCATCAGCTATAGGATCAGAAAAAGGAATTCCCGCTTCAATAACTTGGACAAAATTATTCTTAACTAGAAACTTAGCTATTTCTAAACTTTTTTCAAAAGTCGGATAACCTACAGTAATATAAGCAATTGTAGGTTTTGTCTTTATAAACCAATCCCCAAAATTTTTCATTTACGATAAAGAAGTAACTCTTATCTTCGTAAGATAAGGTCTAAAACCGTATTTTCTCCTCCAGTTAACCTTATTCCTGTACTTAAAAACAACAATCTTCTTACCTTTAAAGTTTTCTTCAACAATAGCCTCAACCTTCCTACCTTTAATATATGGCTTACCAAATTCTACTGTTTTATCATCAAAAAGAGCTAAAACCTTATCAAAAACAACTTTATCTCCCTTCTGCTTGTTTAGATTATCAACTATTAAAATATCATTCTGCTTAACTTTATATTGTTTGCCTTGAATATCAACTAGATAATACATACTTTCCCCCTTATCCCTTGGATATAAAATCAAAAAACAAATAAGGTAATTTATCTTTCAAATCAGAATAACTTATTTCCTTAACTTCAACTGAACAAAGATCTTTCAACTTTTCATAAAGCTTCTCAGAAATATCATCATATTCTTCGTTTTCATTAAGCCTACCTACAAAAATCGTATAAAGAGTCTTGACTACATTCCTCTCAACAATAGACCTAAAAACACTTCCAGAATAATAATCAAAGTTAGTAGGATAAGAAGATATGTGTAGAATACCATAAGAGTAATCCAAAAGTAAGTTACGTATAACAGCAAGCAATGACGAAATATACTCATTCTCACCAACATAAATTTTAACGTTAGGAATAACCTTACTCATCATCATAGCAATCAATCTCAATACATTATACCTATAAACATAATTTTCCAAAACAACAGGCAAAAGCAAATTAGGATCAAGAGACTTACCCGCAAAAATGTTCATGTTTTCTTTCACTATTTCATCAGAATCATCTACTTTTAGTATCTTCGATATCATAACTTCAGAATTGTTAGGTATTTCTACATTGCTAATTCCCACATCATCTAGATAGTTTCTAATTATTTCTTTAATCTCTTTATCCAAAGAAATATCAAAACTCTCAAAAACTTTCTTATTCTTTAATTTATCAGCCAACTTGCGAAAATTTTCTAGATAGAAGTGCAAATTAATAGCTGGAAGAGTATCATTTAGTTTTAGGTAGATCTCAACAACACACTTATATTCCCCATCCTTAACAACATTATCAAACTTCTTAGATGAAAAGAAAAATTTCTTTAAATCCTCAATATCTACAGTATCTTTCTTAAAAGAATAGGAAACAAATTTTATATCTTTAGGTATACTCTTTATTTTTTCTTCATCTTCAACAATAACCATAGTTTTTGTAGATACTTTTACAGTGAAAACAAACTCATTTCTGCTAACCTGTCCAGGGATTTCTATAAGATTTTTATTCTGGTTAACCTTTTGATCAACTATCTTAACACTATCAATACCAAATCTATGCTTCTTTGAAACTTCTTGCCTTATTCTTTCAGTAAGTATTTCTTTAAATGTTTTTTCTATGTTCTCAGAATACTTTTGATACACCAAACTTTCCGGAGCCATCCCCTTCCTATATCCTGGAATGTTTGCTTCCTTTCTCCAATAATCAAAAGCCCTAGCTTCTATTTCTCTTATCTCATCTTCGCTAAGATAAACATTATAAATAAACACTCCAAAATCCTTTTCTTCAGATTCCATTCTCATATTTTGCTTCCCTATTTTTTGCTTTATTCTAAAAAAAATAACCAAATTCTTTCAAAATAAACTGGAGAGTACACCAAAAATCCAATTTCCTAATTCTCTTTCCACCCCATTCCTACTCACAACTTATTCAAAAGGTAGTAATATTCCTTATAAAACTCCATCCGAAATAATTACTAGAAGCTAAACTCTTATAAGGTAATTATATCTATCGAAAATTTAAACTAACTCTAAAAACTCCTGAAAAATACCGAGGTTGATTTTCTTTTTCCATTCTCTTAGGATAAAAAATTTTTATATTTCTGATAAACCTTGAGGAGAGCGTTACAAGAATATCTTTACCTGGGATATTCAAAAATACACCCACTAAATTGGACAATTCTTATATAAAAGGACTATCACTCAAAGAAATTACCTTACTTTAGAAATTACAGAAAAGAAGTACTAATTACTCAAACAATTGTAGAAAGGAACTAGAAAAAATCATGGAAAATTGGATAACTATTTAAAAAGAACTATGTTATCTAAAGGAATTACATTTCTCAAGAAGTTATAAAACCAAATCAAGAGTTATCAAAATAACTAAGACTGTTTCAAAAAATCATTTTTCTACTGAGAATGTTTAAAAACTTAAAGTTCTCCAGAAGGGTATCTAAAGAAATTGGATATACCCTTAAAAAGCAACGTTACCTCAATAAACTATCTTCTTAATAGCTAGGACTTTTCAAAAATATTAAGCTCTACCACTTAGAGTTGAGAGTGCCTCAAAAATATTACTTTCCTACTTAAAGATCCCAAAAATATTGTTAAGAAACTCAATAACTTCTAAAAAAGGTTTATCAATCCAAAAATATACCTTCCTCTAGAAGCTATGAAATATGAATACCTTAAGAAGAAGTTATCTTAATAACTTTTAGCAAAAATAAGTAAAAGAAAGAGATTTAGTAATTAGATTCTCAATAAAGCCTTATAAAAGAGAGTTTTAAACAAGTCGTAAGAAATAATAAGTCTTCCAACTCTATAAAAACCACTAATTAAATAACAGCTCCAAGAAACTATCATTATTACAAAGGATTATACAATAGAAAATCCCTAGATAAAAGCCCCTACATGAATAAGTAAGGATATTTCTAAAATATTACCTTACTACCTAAATATGCGTAAAAAACATCTAAGAAATTAGATAATCCTTAAAGATAAATTACTCAAAGAAATTCCTTCTCCTTAAAAGTTATTCATTTCTCTCTTTTTATTCTCTTAAAATAGTATTTCCATATCTTTAATAACGTTTTAGAAAAGGTTTTCAAAAGTCCTACTTTTCCACATAAGGTTTTAAGAAATACATCTAAGAAGTTTGATAATCCTTGGAAAAGTTTCATGACCTTAAGAAGCTAACTTTATTTAGAAGTGATGTAAAAAGCACACAAAGACAATTGGTCAAACAATTTGTGAGGAAAAACTGGAGATGTTTCGAAAATACTTTTCTGTTTAAAAGTGTAAAAAATATCCCTAAAAGATTGAATAACCTTTTAAAAAAGTATCTCTCTAAGAAACTAATTTCCTAGAAGTTATAGGAAAAACAATTGCACAAATAGTTTGATGAAGTTATACAACAAAAGTACCATAAAGTTGATTGTTTAGATAAGTTGCAAGGAGGAATAAAAAACTCCTAAGAGAATCAATTCAAAAACTACCACTCTTTAGAATAAAAATAAAAACACTATAAGAGCTGTTATCTCAATATGATATGTTTTCTGTTTTATTTTGCTTTGTTTGCTTATGTATCTTTTGGTTTCAGGGTTTAGCGTCGTTTCAAAATTTATAGGAAGAGACTCTAAGACTCATTACTACGGGAAACTACAACTCTTAACAAGTTATTTAAAGGAAAATATCATAAGAGAGCCTATTTGGATAGGAAAGAAATTTAGAAAATTTTATTTTTGAAATAGCCTCACTTCTTATATGTAGTTACTACTCTACTCACTCAGAAGGTAAGGATTTTTCAAAAATATCAACTCCCCACTTAAAAGTCTTCAAAAATATATCAAAGTGATTTACTTTAGAAGTCTCTTCCTATGGATTTTCAAATATTCTCAAACTATTAAAGGCAAAAGATATATAACATTAGTATAATCAAAAACATGCGAAGAACACGAGCTGAATAAACAAAAGAAAATAAACTTTTTTGTGTTGGATACAAGAAGGGAAATAGGGTATAAATAATGCAAAAACTTCAAAAGTTTAATTTTATTTGAAAGAGGTATTATTATACATTAAATCTATAGAGCAAAATGAATATGAAACTTGATGAAATAATATTTTTAGATAAAGAGTACATACTACCATTTTACAGTAGGTTCAAAATATGTTTCTACAAAGGTAGAGGAGCATATCTCTGGGGGTATGACGGTAATAAATATCTTGATTTTACATCAGGAATTGGTGTAATGAACTTTGGTCATTCTCACAAAGAAATAATAAAAACTATCATAAACCAATCAAAAAAACTAACAACAACTTCAAATCTTTTTTATTCCGAGGAGAGAGTACGACTTGCTAAAATCCTTACTGAAATAGCCTTTGATGGTGGGGTATTTTTTTCAAACAGTGGGGCTGAAGCAAACGAAGCAGCAATAAAAATTTCTAGATTCTTTGGCAAAACTATATCAAAAGAAAAATATATTATCCTATCACTAACAGGATCATTTCACGGAAGAACATTAGCAGCAATAACGATGACAGGGCAAAAGAAATACCAAAAAAACTTAGATCCCCTTCCTCAAGGTTTCGAGTATGTAGAATATAACAATATACAGGATCTTGAAAAGAAGTTTAACGAAAATGTATGTGCAATATTCTTGGAAGCAATACAAGGCGAAGGCGGTGTAAAACCATTAAGTGAAGAGTTTGTAGAGAAAGTTAAAGAACTTAGCAAGAAATATAATGCGTTAGTAGTTTTCGATGAGGTACAAACCGGTATAGGTAGAACAGGAAAATATTTCGGTTACCAACACTATAACATAGAACCAGACATGATAACTTTATCAAAAGCTTTAGGTGGTGGACTACCAATAGGAGCAACAATACTAAAAAGAAAATACGTAAACGTATGTGAACCAGGAATGCATGCATCAACAATGGGAGGAAATCAATTATCATCGTCTACCTCAATCAAAGTAATAGAACTATTAACGAAAACTAATATCCTAGAGGAATCCCAAAAAATAAGTAATATTCTCTTCTCAGAATTAAGAGAAATCCAGAAAAAGTGCTCACTCATAAAAGAAATCAGAGGTAAGGGAATGATGATAGGTATTGATTTTGAAAACAAAGTAAACGTAATAGATATCATAAACCAAATGATCTCAGAAAAGATCCTAACACTCAAATCTGGAGAAAATACATTAAGAATCCTTCCACCGCTAATAATAGGCGAAAAGGAAGCACATTCTTTCATTAAAGCTTTCAAAAAAGTTATAAAACTAATATAAGGTCCCTTATACTTTCACCACACTTCATGGGTTTGTGTCGTCCAGTTCCTCTGGTTACAGTGGAAAGTAAGAATATGTTAAAAATTCAATTTCTTAAGAATATTCTTTTTCACTCTTCATTCAAACTTATCGGACAATTCGCATTTCTGTCCCATAATTCCTAAAAAACAGTATTCTATTGGACTGATTCTCTTAGAAGTTTTATATAAATTTAGAAAGCCAATTCTTTATTAAAACTTATTTGTAGATTTGATCTTTTTGCCCTATTACTTTCATAAGTAAAGTTAATCTCTTTAACCAACAGATTCATTTTTAAGGT
>JBKBIJ010000079.1:0-8803 GCA_046299455.1 Brevinematia bacterium
AACCTCGTACTTTAGATCAATAAGTGAATAACCTCCAGAAAACCAGTCATCAAAGAACTTTCTAATCTTAACAAAAGGAAGTTCTTTAATCAACTTAAGTATGTAACTATCCATTCCCTCATAAACATGTTCTTTTGCATATATATGTACTTCTCCAGTAGAAAAAGAAACAAAAATATAGTATATGAACTCTTGATCTTCCAAGGTGATATTATTAATAAGATCCGCAAATCCATAGAACACTCTAAATCCATCCACCTCTATAGAAGACGAGTTTCTAACAGATATGGTGTAATAATAATAATCCTCTGAAGTCAAAACGTCACCATCGCCAACCAAAAACTTATAGAGTATATATTGGGAAATAACTCTTTCAGGAGTAAACTTATACTTCTCTATCCAATTTTCAAAAATCCATCTCCCATCATTGAATTCTCTCAAATTGCTCTTAGCCCTAGATAATATCTCAAGAAACCTCTCTTTAATCTCTGGCCTTATATACTCATTTAATAACGTAAAAATATAAGAAGGATATTTCATAATTTGGACTGTCTCAATACCAGAGATATCAGCAAAAAACCAGCCACAACTTGTATACATAAGCATCTCGTTATAAAGTGCCTCAAGAAACTTCAAAACTTTCACTTTTTCATCTTTAGACAAATCCTTTTTTTTATGTTTATCGATAAAGTTTTCTATTTCTTTTTTCCATTCACTAGGTTTTCTGAAAGATCTAACCGAAACAACTTCAATATAATCATTTCTAGCTTTCCAGACATTGTTAAGAAGTCCTGAGAGATGTTCTTCAGCTAAAACATAAATTTCATCTCTTAGGTAATCTAGAGCATTTCTTAAAGGTTCTCTCCATGTTTGGTTCCAACCTGGTTGAGCACCTGTATTACACCCACAATCCCTATACCATCTATCAACTCCATGAACACAACTCCAAGAAGTACCAAGATTATTATTACCCTTTTTCAAAATAACTTCATACCTAGGTCTAATGATATCGAGAACATTTCCAAAGTTTGTAAAAATAAAATTATTCTCAAATTGATTTCTATATATTAAGGAAGAAAGACACATATCACCAAACGGTTCATGATGGCCGTAGATTTCACCATCAGTAGCAATAGACAAGAAGAAATTATCTTTATTAGGATTTCTATAAGACAGAATAGCATCCCTAAAACCTTCCGAACTTCTAAGAAGATGATTAAAGCTAACTGCATGAGAAAGTGGACCATTATAGAAAAAAACAGCAATTTCACCATTGGGTTCTCTCAAAAGATAAGGTTCAGAAAAATCAATATTCCCCTTAGAAACGTCTATCCACTCTTTACTATTTAAGTTTCTAACTTTTTCAGCTTGATGTGGAGAAAGAACAATAAATTTTAATCCATACTGTATTAAAAATTGAACAACTATATCGTTAACAGCAGTTTCTGGAAGCCAAATACCTTCAGGTTCTCTCTCAAATCTTCTTTCAAAATCCCTTATAGCCCATTCTATTTGAGTAATCTTATCTCTATCAGAAGCTAAAGGCAGTATAATATGGTTATAACCCTGTGCAATTGCATTACCATGCCCATTGTTTCTATCTCTACTTTTAAAATCGGCCTCCAAAATTTTTTCATAAGTCTTCTTATGATACTTTTCCAAATAATTAAAGAGCGTAGGCCCAAAGTTAAAACTTATATACTCATAATTGTTAATCACAGTTTTAATTCTACCAAAGTTATCAAGTACCCTAGAAAAAGCATTAGAAGTATAGCATTCCTCAGTAATCCTTTCATTCCAATCATGCCATGGAAACGCAGAATCTTGAATATCTATTTCGCCTATATAAGGATCTTCCCTAGGAGGTTGATAAAAATGACCATGAATAACAAGATAAAAATTGCCTTTTCTCATAAATTAACCTTTCAAATATTATTTACAAAAAAGCCTAAGAATAACAAGTAAAATAATTTTTGGTAATCTTTGTAAAAATCACAACAGAATCTATATAATCTAGAAACCGGAGGTCAAAATGATACTAACATCAGAAAAAATAATAAGTGAAATAAAGAAAGGTAACATAGTAATAGATCCTTTCGACGAAAAATTTCTAAATCCAAATTCATATAACTTAAGACTACATAACGAACTCCTAGAACTTACAGACGAAATACTGGATATAAAAAAACCAACTAACTACAAGAAATTAACAATACCTGAAACTGGACTACTCCTTGAACCAGGTAAAATCTACCTAGGAAGAACACTCGAATATACCATAACAAAAAATTACGTCCCAATGATCGAAGGTAGATCTAGCATAGGACGTCTAGGGATATCAGTACATACAACAGCAGGGTTCGGAGACATTGGTTTTGAAGGATATTGGACACTCGAAATATCAGTATTAAAACCTGTAATAATATATCCATTCATAGAAATATGCCAAATATACTATTGTGAAGTCAGCGGGAAAATAACTAAAACATACCAAGGTAAATACTCAAAAAGTAGAGATATAATTATAAGCAAAATGTACGAAGAATTCTAAATAATACCTTCTTTTTCTAACATTCTTTTAAGTTTAGCAAGAGCTTTCTTTTCAGTATACCTTACCCCTTCAGGAGTAGACCCAAAAATCTTCGCAATACTATTAAGTTTCTTAACTTCTTTACCATTAAGGCCATATCTATGCTCCAAAATAAACTGCTCCTTAGGTGATAACTTTGATAGCTTATTCCTAATTACCTCGAAAATATAATTTAAATCCAACTCATACTCCAAATCATTACCACTACTAAAAATAGAACTAAGATAAAACTCATTCAAATCTGAAAAATAAACAACAGAACTTAGCATATCAATAGCCCTATACTCATTTGGAGAAATACCACCATAATTAACCAATTCATCATCCAATAATCGACCTCCAGAATTATTTATTTTCCCCTTAATATCCCTAAAAATCTTTCTCTTTCTAAAAGGGATCTTAATAAACGAATTTGAATAGAGATAAGTAAGAACACTATGCTTTATCCATATACTAGCGTAAGAACTAAACTTAATATTCTTTGAAGGATCGAAAGCCTTTATAGCCTTCAATATCCCTAAACAACCTTCATTTATCAAATCCATAAAAACATCTTCACAAACTCTAAATCTCGAAACAAATTTAATTACCAATTTTATGTTATTATCAATTAACTTCTTTATAGCATCTTTATCACCTTGCTTAGCTCTAAGCACTAAACCTATATCACTCTCAATAACTCTAACTTTAGATATATCCCTCGACAAATACCAGAGAAGCAAATTTCTTATCTCCATAAATTCTATACCTCTCTTATCTTTAAAGTTAGCAAACAACATACCAAGTCCTTTCTAAAAACTAAGTTAAATATATCCTTTATTTAACATTAGTATTAGCAACATACCAGGGATAGTATTAATGAAAAATTGTTGTTAAATAACAACATTTAACCTGATTTTACAACAAAAATTTTATCCTTTTCTCTTTCTATGAGGAGTTTTAGTTTTTGGTTTTCTGGTTTTATTAAGTCTGGATCTTTTGATAATATTTTTTTGGTATCATTTTTAGTGAGTTTAAGCAATTCTTCATCGTTTATAAGGTCTGCGAGTATAAATTCAGGCAAACCAGATTGTTGGCATCCCAATAGTTCACCTGGACCTCTTAACCTAAGATCAGCTTCTGATATAGTAAACCCATCATCGTACTTCACCATGGTAAGCATTCTTTCGACTGCTTCTTTTGTTATCTTCTCAGATGATATTAAATAACAATAAGATTGATAAGGTCCCCTTCCCACTCTACCCCTAAGTTGGTGTAATTGCGATAAACCGAATCTCTCTGCATTTTCTATAACTATAACCGTAGCATCAGGAACGTCTATACCAACTTCAACTACAGTGGTTGAAGCCAATACTTTTATCCTTCCGTTTTTGAAAGATTCCATAGTATCATACTTTTCTTCTGGAGTCATCTTTCCATGTAACAACCCAACTTTATACTCTGGAAATATCTCCCTAGATAAGTACTCATAAGCTTCCACAAGAGATCTAATATCAAGTTCTTCATTCTCTTCTATAATCGGATATATAAAGTAAGCTTTAAAACCCTTTTTAAGTTCTTCTCTAACTTTTTCATAAACGATCTTGGCATCATTTTCCTTGTACCATTTAGTTATGATTTTTTTTCTCCCATATGGCATCTCGTCCAATAAACTTAGATCTAAGTTTCCATAAACCGTCATAGTCAAAGTCCTAGGTATCGGCGTTGCTGTCATGAATATAGTATCAACGTTATATCCTTTTGCTATAAGTCTTGCTCTTT
Source organism: Brevinematia bacterium (assembly GCA_046299455.1). Lineage (GTDB taxonomy): Bacteria > Spirochaetota > Brevinematia > DTOW01 > DTOW01 > SKYB106. The sequence continues at coordinate 4,352 of JBKBIJ010000079.1, forward strand.
GCTCAACTCCAAATCTATGCTGTTCATCTATTACGATAAGTCCAAGATTCCTAAACACCACATCTTCTTGAAACAGAGCATGCGTACCAACAACTATATGTGATTTTCCTAATTCCATCTCCATAGCCAACATTTTTCTAGTTTGCCTAGATAATCCACCCTTAAGAAGTCTAACATTCAATTTATGTTTTTCTAAAAATTTACCCAAAAGACTAGTTATGTTAAGATAGTGTTGGACTGCCAAAACTTCTGTAGGAACCATCAAAGCACACTGGTAACCATTTTCAACAGCAACTAACATTGCATAAATAGCAACAATCGTTTTACCAGAACCAACATCACCTTGTATAAGCCTATGCATAACTTTATTAGAAAACATGTCATTTTTTACTTCCTCTATAACTCTCTTTTGTGCATTCGTAAGCTCAAAAGGTAAAGATAACAGAAAGCTATCAGCAAGAGAAGTAGAAAAATACCTCCTTTCCTTTTCTACTCTCTCTTCCTGAAGTTTCTTATATTCTATTAAAGCATTCATTTTAAAAAATTCGTAGTAAACAAAATTTTTTCTTGCAATCTCAACATGTTCTAACTTTTGAGGCAAATGCAAGATTTTTATAACTTTACCTATAGGTAAAAGATTCCTTGCTCTCATAACATAATCAGGTATTTCATCATCTATCTTATTCCAAAATTCATTAACTATTAGATGAATCGACTTCCTTATAGTTCTTTGTCTGATACCTTCAGATCCAGAATATATAGGCAAAACAATACCAAACTCATCCTTTTTATACCCCTCATCCTCAAAACTAGCATAATCAAAATTCGAGCACTGTAACATACCATACTTGTATTCCCAAACACCCGTTACAATAAAACTTTTACCAACCTCCAAAACGTTTGATAAAAAATCTCTATTATAACAAACAAGCTCACCTCTAATATCTCCATCACTAATTATAACTTTCAAAACTCTTCCTCTTTTTAAACTAACGTATTCATGTTTAACAACACTGGAAATGACAGTAGCTCTGACTTTACCATCAGAGGAAATAGAAATCTCTCTAATAACATCAGATAACTTCTTAAGCTCAGTCCTATCCTCATACCTTATAGGGAAGTATGTTAAAGCATCAAAAACAGTGTAAATCTTTAACCTATAAAGTACCTTTTTACGACTAGTAGTCAAACTAACTAATTTTAGATCTTTAATATGAAGTTTCTTCGTTTCATCTAGTAACATAAAGATAATTTTAAGAAAAATTTTTTCATAAGTTCTATTTTAAAGTAACTGTAGTTTTGACCATTCTATACCTGAAATATAGAAAACTATTACCTTAATTACACTCTTATACTAATGTATAGAACCACAAATCTAGATAAAATGAAATAAGAACTATATGAATTACTTACAACTTCTAGGATAATTCGTTAACCTTGCAAAACGAGAATGCTTCAAAAATATTATTTTCCTATTTAAGAGTGTTCAAGAATATAGTTCAGAATATATTAAAAAAATTAGATAATACCTTAAAAAAAGCGAGAAGGAAAATTTAGAAAATCGAATTTTTAACATAAACTCAGTAGAAATTTGAAAAAAGAAGTATAAGAAATTTATTTTTTTAGCACATCATCACATTCTATACGTAGATTGTTAACATTCTCTTTACCTAGAAGGAAGAAGATGATTTAGAAATGTTGTCTTCCTACTTAACAGTATTCAGAATATATCTAGAAATGAATAGCCTCTTAAAAATGAATCTGTCGTTTAAGGAAATGACTTTTCTTAGAAAGCTATAGAACAAAAGTAATATAAGTACATCCTCCAAATAAGCTTGTAAGAACTAAGTAGAGAAAAAGAGAAAGCTAAAAAATTGAATTTTTGACACAGTATAGCTTTTTAAATGTAAATACCTAATACTCTTCTCACCTAGAAAGAAGAAAACGTTCATAGAATGTTATTTCCCTAACTAAAAGTGCTTAATATTTAAGAAATTTGATAACTCTCTAAAAACCTTAGAGATCCAAAAAATACCAAACTTTAGAAGTTATAAAAGAAATACCATACAAGGAATACCTGTCTTGAATAATTTGTAATGAGTATTAGATACCCTAAGTTTATAGAAAACTCCTAGAAGAATAAATTCAAAATTACCACTCTTTAAAAGTTATAAAAAGAACCACTGTTTAAATAATCTTTAGAGACTACCCACTCTCCTAAGAAGTCTTCGAACAAAAATATACCATAATAAGAGTACTAGTTTAAATTGAGTTGTAAGGAGAATTTAAGATATTTCAAAAATACTTTAATGTTCAAAGAAACTTGGTGCATAAAAAGATATTCAAAACAAATTCCACCCACAATCTTACTAACCCAAACACCTTTAACACCCATAACTCTTAGTCACATGTAACATATCCATAATACCCAACACCTTGCACCAAACCAGTTTAAATACTTAAAAAATAAGAAGGAATGGAAAGAGAAAAAGCTAAGAAACTTAACTTTTGACCCAGCATAACCTCTTAGATGTAACTGTTTAACATCTATCTTCACCTAAAAATAAGAGAATGTCTAAAAAGCTCTACTTTGACTTAAATGTATTAAAAAGGTCTTCGAAAAATGTTACTCTACCACTTAAAAAGTTTTTAGAGTACTTTAAAGAAATTAGATAACCTTTTAAAAAAACTACCCTTGGAGATTATAAAACCAATCCTCCTATTTAAGTGTATTCAAATTAAAAAGTCCATCGTTTAAATAGCTACCTTTCTCTAGGATTTATGGATAGTATTTCGAAAATATTACTTTTCCGCTTAATGGTATGCAAAATTGTATCTAAGAAATTGGATGATCCTTTTTCCAAATAAGCTTGTAATGAGTGACGAGAGAAAAGGAAAGCTAAAAAATTGAATATTTCGATAAAGCCTAAAAATATTACCTTCCCACCTAAAGATGTAGGGAAATATTACTAAGAAATCTACTAACCTCTTAGAAGAGGTTTATCCTTTCTATCTTTTGTACTTAGAAGAGAGGGTTTCAAAAATATCACTTTCTATAAAGGATGTTGAAAAATATTGTCTAAAAAATTGGATAACTTTTTAAAGTTGCCATTTCAAAACTGATGTTACTCTTCAATACCTCAAGGCATGGTAGTCCAAACGATTGGCAATTTAGAAAAGAGTAATCTGTAACAAGGTCAACTAGATTGAATATATATGTTTTAATCTCATTTATTCTTTCGAGTCTTCTAGAGTTTATAGTTAACATCAAGAACTCTGGAATAATCGGCTAATTGACTCTTAAGAATACCTAAATAAACTGCAAAAGTTGATTTAAAAAAACCAAAAAAGTTTTATTACTAGAAAAAAGCAAAAATCATCCATTATCATATATCTATGAAAATATTCGAAGGCAAGATTTCAGGCAAAGGACTAAAGATAGGAATAGTGGCAAGCAAGTTTAACAAGTTAATAACGGATAAACTCTTAGAAGGCGCAATTAACTTACTGAGACAAGTAGATACAGAAGACGAGAACATTGAAATTTTTTGGGTTCCAGGATCATTTGAAATACCAATAACAATAGAAAAAATCCTAGAGTCAAGAAAATACGATGCTATAATATGTTTAGGTACTCTAATAAGAGGTGAAACACCTCACTTTGAGTTTATAACAACACACATAACAAGATCAATATTAGATCTATCAATAAAACATAAAATACCTATTACTTTTGGAATAATAACAGCTAATACTGTTGAAGAAGCAATCGATAGAGCAGGAATGAAAATGGGGAACAAAGGAACAGAGGCAGCACTAGCAGCAGTAGAAATGTCAAGCTTAATGAAACTATTAAAATAACACCTAAATTTTAGTAAATTTTAATGTTAATAGGTAATCCAATCATTCTTTCAAGTAAGACTTTGTCCATATCATCTATAATGATCTCATTAACATTACCTTCAACTTTGATACCAATCTCTATACTATCCCTTGTAGAATCAACATAGAGTAATTGTGAGGAAAATCCCGTGGCTTTGGATATAGCAAAAGCTAACCTAACAAAACCAGAAAGTTTGTTAACAATCATTTTATCATGATCTTTGAGATTTGTGTACCATTTGTGCGAGTATTTTGGGATCGACTTAGTATGATACCTAGTAACTAAAGCAATCATTAACTTCTCTTTAGTTTTTATTTCATGTATTTCTGAGTTAACAAAAATCTCCATAGAAGATTTATAATAGAACTCTGGGGAAACAGATTTCCCAATATCGTATATCAAGCATGCTCCTTTGATAATAAACTCTTCGAGAGGATCAAAAACCAAAAAATTAAACTTGTCAAAAGCTCTATAAATACCTACAGCAATACTAGCAATCTTCCTGGAATTCTCAATATTACCACCACTTTTGCTAGCAAATTCTTCAATATACCCAATAATCCTCTCAT
>JBKBIJ010000080.1:0-8793 GCA_046299455.1 Brevinematia bacterium
AAAGTTACTGGCGTGTTAGTTGAAAGTGAAGGGCCCTACTCTTCGATAGGAGACATTTGCGAGATAGATTTAGGTGATAAGAAGATCAAAGCAGAAGTTGTAGGTTTTGAAGACAATAGGGTTTTCTTAGTTCTTTTTGAAAACGTTACAGGCATTCCTTCACGAGCTAAGGTAATGAACACTGGCTCCAAAATGTATATTCCTGTTGGTGAGGGAATGAGAGGTAGAATTTTAAACGCATACGGTGAGATTTTAATGGGAGGGAATTTTAAGGTAGAAGATTATTATTACATTGACAATGATCCACCTTCACCGCTGGAAAGAAAACGAATATCAAAACCAATCCAAACTGGTATCAGAGCTATAGATGGACTTCTTACAGTAGGAGAAGGACAAAGAATGGGGATATTTTCTGGTAGTGGTGTTGGAAAAACAACTTTACTCAGCATGATTGCAAGAAATACATCCGCAGATATTACTGTGCTTGCACTTGTTGGAGAGAGAGGAAGAGAAGTAAAAGAATTTATAGAAAAAGACCTTGGTGAAGAAGGATTAAAAAGAAGTGTCGTTGTCGTAGCAACCGCAGACGAATCTCCTATGGCAAGGTTAAGATGTGCTTACACTGCAACAAGTATTGCAGAATTTTTCAGAGATAAAGGATACAACGTTATGCTACTACTAGATTCAATCACAAGATTAGCTTTCGCACAGAGAGAAATATCAATATCTATGGGTGAACCACCTACTACGAGAGGATACACCCCAAGCGTATTCACAAAACTACCTAGACTACTCGAAAGGGCAGGCCCTGGCAAAGAAGGTAGTATAACAGCATTCTATACAGTACTTGTTGAAGGCGACGACGTTAACGAACCAATATCAGATCACATCAGAGCAACATTAGACGGACATATAGTCTTATCAAGATCGCTAGCTTCCCTTAGCATATATCCAGCTATCGACATACTTATGAGTATAAGTAGATTAATGCCAGAAATAACCTCAAAAAACCATTTAGAAAAATCATACAAATTCAGAGAATTGCTTGCAACCTACCGCGAAAACCAAGACCTTATAAATATAGGTGCTTATGTTCAAGGTTCTAATCCCAAGATAGATATGTCAATAAAATACATCGACAAAATTATAAATTATATAAGACAAGGAATATACGAAAAAATTAGTTTCGATGAAGCAGTAAATCAGCTACTTTCACTGTTTTAACAATGACCCTACTACCCTCTAATATTAGTAAACTAACGTATTTTTTACCGTAATCTACATCAAAATCTAATACATTATTCATAACCTTCTTACCATCAACTACAAAATACCTTTCACCCAAATCCTCTACAACATACATAACACTCCTATCTATTAAAAAGAATTTGACTATAACATCATAGGGACCAAATACCTTGGCATTGCTTACAAGGAAACCATTTCTATTCTTCATTGCCGCAAAAACAAAAGATCTCGTATGGTAATCATATATTAACGATTCTTTGTCAATAACATTAAAAGAACCTATTTCCACACCATCTATAACCAAAGACTGCCACTCATTATTCTTTAAAACAAAAGAAAAACTTCTATTGACATTCAGTAACTCTTTGTTAAGAAAGATTGGTATAAGATTTGTATTACTAGACGTATAAAGAAAAAAATTCCCTTTATGGTAAAGAACTACATACCAATCATCAACTAGCAAATCACTATACCTTATAACTTTGGAAAATCTCAAGACATCTTTTCCATTTATATTTATCCCTTCCTTACCATTCACACCATATACAAAATAAAACTTGCTATTCTTTTCTTGTATATCTTTTATGTAATCATATGGCCCAAAAACATATCTATCATTATAAATAAAATACTTATTGTTTTTATCCAAAACTAACATCAAATCGCTATCAAAGTTTTCGCTGATAAATATAGCCATTTTGTATGGGCCAAACTTCTTTATAACTTTACCTTTATCAGTAAAATAAACATACATACTACCATTATCTTTAACCGAAAATTTCGATTTCATAAGATCTCTGGAAAATTTTAGTTGCAATATCTTTTCAAAAGGCCCCTTTTCAAAAAATATCGTAGTCAAATAAAATCCGTTTGTCTTCTGTGTTATTCCACCCCATAAACCATTCGTGGCATCAAATTTTATGCTTTCATAGTCCACACCTATATATTTTCCTACCACCTCCCCATTGAACATAAGTGAAAAAGTACCATCGTTTAACATTACACCCGCCCCCCACACATTACCATCTTCAGATAAAATTGGCATATAGACATTCTTATATGGACCATATATTCTTGACGAATAGTTTATGTAAACACTATCTCCCTCAACAAAAGTAAATAAAAATCTTCCATTTTTGTAAGATAAGCTATTCCAAAATACCCTATCATATGGACCTAAATCATACAAATTTGATATCTTAACATAGTCTTTACCACCTTTCTGATATACTACTACTGGCACAGATCCCTCAAAAGATAAGCTTATAATCTTTTCATAAGGCCCCAAGTTTGTCCTATTCAAAAAAATATAATTCTGATTATTAGATAAAAAAGAAAAAACTAATCTACCCTCATCAAACAATATTTCACCTACTGAATCGAAAGGACCATACACTCGATTATCCTTCACTACAAACCAATAACGATTAGTCTTACATACAAAAACTATGTCCCTATGAACATTCTGAGAGTAATATATCTTTTCATACACACCTACCACCTTTCTGTAGTTTTTAATAAGATAACTTACCCCATCTCCTTCCTCTATTATCCAAGCATTACCATCACTATCAATTAGAGGATAAAAAATTCTATTAGTTGTTGAATAAATAATCCTTTTTATATTCTTGTTGATTTCTCCCCTAACTAAACTGCAAATATTGTTAGACCTTGTTATTACCATCCATGTACTCTGATAAAAAACTGGCTGTTCAATCTCTTCAGACTGAAACTTTATAACCTTACCATTGACTACAACGAGACTTTCACCATCTCTCTTAATTCCCACTACAAAATTCGTTCCATAAAAAGATGGAATCCCTACATCTTGAAGATTATCTATTACAAATTCCCCATTTATGATTAGCGTATAATTACTGTAAATATTTTTAGCTACAGTCCACCAATTCTTCCCATCTATGGTTTGAGAAGGTATCTGTACATCAACAAAAGGTCCAAATTCTTTTCCTGAAGGTAAAGTAACATATCTAAACCTATCTTTCTGATGAATCGTTATACTTAACTTTCCATAAGAAACATTACTATCCCAATCCCTTTTTCCTAGTATCCTTATACTACCGTTCTGGAAAAAAATTTCATTTATTCTCAGATATCCACCATATACTTTATCTCTGTAAATAATGTACTTTAAGCCATTCGAAGAAATTACTATAGAGTAGTTATTCGGATCATCTGAGAATATAACATTATAAAGAGAAACATTTCCCAAATTGTATACATTACTGTTCACCACTAATACTGTTAACCCATTTGATAATATAGTTAAGCAGTAATTAAGTTTACCATTAACATATCTTACCTTCGACGATTGAGCTAATAATACTTCCCCTCCTTCTAAATTGTAAATGTTTATATTTGTTTCATCTCTACACGAAACCAAAACAAACGACACAAGGAGTAGCACAAGGCTCAATCTAATATACACAATAACTGAATTATAAAAAAATTTATATTATACATCAAAATTAAGAAGAGATTGCACTAAAAATTCGATTTCTTAGACATCTTTTTCTCTCATTTTTCATAATAACTTATTTGGACAACTAGTATTTCTCAATAACATCTAAATAAAAGTAGTTTTTGAATTGATACCTTTAGGTTTTCCTATAAACTTATAATACTTATTTCCGCTACAACTTATTTAGATAGTTACTTTTGCTATGGTATTACCATCACATATTTCCGAAGAAATGTAATTTTTTGGATGGAAAACTTTTACTCACCGCTACAACTTATATTATTGTAATAACCCATTCCTATTCAAGGAACATCTAATTTCTAGATGTATTTCTGAAAACTCTTAAGTAGGAAAGTAACATTTTCTCCTTTCTAGGTAAATATTAACCAGTCACATCTTATTTAGATAATCCATCTTACTGTAATTCCGTTTTTATAACCTCTTAAAGAATAGTAGTTTTTTTTAACTGATTCTCCTAAGATTTTTATATAAATTCGGGAAATTTATTCTCTCTTACAAACTTACTCAGAGAATAGTCTTACCATGGTACTTTCGCTCCATGATTTCCAAGGAATAGTAGTTCTTTGAAGTAATAGGCCTTATAATTCTCTATAAATTTTGAAACAGTACCCAACTCTAAAAGCAAAAGATAGATAAACAAATAAACAAGTGCTTTTATAGTATTTCCAGTTTATAACTTCTTGAGTATGGTATGTTCTTAAGGCTACAGGCCCTTTCAAGATCTGTTTAGCCAAGATCAGTAATTTTCTGTAGCTCAGGTGGTTGAGTGTTTTTAAAAAGAATAGGCTCAATATTATTAGTTCTTGGTATGTTTGAAAGTCTGCCCCTTTTTGATGTTTTGGCGGGTAGATAATTTTTGTAGAATAGTTTGGTTAGTTTGTAAATGTAAGAAGCTTATAAGTTAACAATTACCATAAGGGAAAATCATACCAAAAACTTACTATTTTTGAAACACCCTATTCCTCTAAGAGTTTTACATAAATTTAGAATACTTATTCTTATTTAGATAGTTGCTCTCACTATGGTGCTTTCTGGTATATAACTTCTATAGGATGATATTTTCTTAAAGCAAAAGAACTTTCAAAGGGCTTATCAGATTTATTAGTAATACTTACGAATTTTTAACACCCTTAAATAAGGGTTAATATTTCTGAACTACCCTCAATAGAGGGTAATATTTTTGAAACAAAATCTTTTTCACTTTAAAAGTACAAAATATATTAGGTACTAATTGTTTTCTAATAATCTACCATTACTCAGAGTTAAAACTAGTCTTTAGGAAAACCTTTTTCTTTGCCAACAGAATGAGTTTCTGCTTTAGTAGGCATAGAACAATTACCATTAAAGATACATCCGTATTCGATATAAAGATCTGGTGTTTTTATATCACCTGTAAGTTTTGCACCACTTATAAGCTCAAGTTTTTCTGTAGCTTCAACATTACCAATTATTTCACCATAGTTTGTAATAGTTGCTGCCTTAATTTGAGCTTTAACAACAGCTTTAGGTCCAATAACAAGATGACCAGTAGCATCAATCTCCCCTTCAAAAGTACCTTTTATCATCAAAGAAGTAGAAAACTTTAAAACACCTTTAAAAGATATATCCTCCGCTAAAACTGTATTAATGTTTTTCTCATCAATAACATGTTCTTTTGGCATAGAAACCTCCAAATTTTTTGGTTCATTATTAAAGATAACATCAACTTATTTCAATTTCATTAAAGAAGATATTTCAAAAATATTATTTTTCTAACCAGAGGGATATCGTTTCAAAAATACTACTTTCCTATCAAAGTTGTTCAAAAATATATCCAAGAAATTAGATAACGCTTAAAAATGTTCGTTGCTCAAATAAAAAATACCCATCGACCTAAAAAATTACATAACATAAACATCACAATCATAACACTTTACTTACTTAACATAAATATCATAAAATAACCTACCTGAAAACTTATATGAAAAATAGGTAAAAGGAATAGATCTAGCAAACTGGATTATTGACACAAACTTAATTTCATTAAATACGAAACATCTTTTCGTTTATTTTGCTTAGGTTTTTACACCTATTACTCTTAGACTGAATAAGAGGAAGGATAATATTTTTAAAAACATCTCAAGGACGGTGGGTTAGTTACACCTAAAGAAAAAAGTGTAAGCATACTTTAGTAAGGGAAAATCTTATTTGGAACAAATCTGATAAACAATAACATTCCAAAAAGTTCAATCAGACTTTGATAGACAACAATTGTTGCGGTTACTCGTAACTCTTCTGGTAAACTTAAAGCTATAGGTAGAACCAAGAAAGAATTCCTTGTACCAAAATTAAAAGCCAACACTCTCCCATCTAAACTTGTCAAATTCATAGCTTTCGAAATAATTTTGCTAGTAACCAAAGCAAATACCAAAAATACAGAAAATATCAAAGTCAAGAGAGGTAAAAAATTTCTTAACTCGACAATCAAATATGCCTGAGAACTAAATATTACAAAAACCACAATACTAACCAGAGGAACAGGAAACCAAACAGTAATATTCAAAATTTTATTTACTATAATACTTGAGTCTGCCCACTTCTGAGTTAAAAAAGCCAAAATCAAAGGTAAAATTATCAATCCTAAAAATGTATTTATAACCTCCTCTTTCTCTATACTTATGCTAATTACTTCGGGGAAAAACAAAAACAAATAAAAAGGTAAAAGAAAAAGTTGGAAAATCAACAATATCGGAAGTAAAGCTATAGCATGCCTGGTATCAGCCTTACCTAAATAACTAAATGTTACAAACCAATCAGTACATGGAACTAAAAGAACTAAAGCTATACCAATCTTTATAACCAAAGAATCTATAGGTAATAAAATAATAGAAACAAAAAAAGGTATAATAACAAAGTTACCTATAAGCGAAGCTAAAATAAGTTTGTAGTTTAGAAAAGCCCTTGGCAAGTGTAATAACTTGACTTGGCAGAAGGTAGAGTAAAGAAGAATAGCCAAGATAGGTAAAAGCAAACCTTGTATAAAATTCGCAAACTCTTTCCAAAATATTCCTGTAAATGTACCAAGAAGTGTAAAAATCAAATATATAAAACCTTGATATTTCTCCAATACTAACCTAAACGATTCCATAAAATTGGTATTTTATTAAATATACAAAAAATTTAAAAATAATACCATAAAAAAGGTAATCTTTTAGAGTAATGGCCTTAGAAGTCTATACAAATTTAGCTTATATTAGGTAAGGATTTCATATATTAACAGAGAGAATATATACAGAGTGGATTTTTGAAACATTATTTTCCAAAAAATGAGAGGAGAGTAAACTAACATATCGACCAAAAAATTTGAACTTATCCAAAGTTTACTTTTAACATTTCAATTTATGAAAGTTTGTGTTATTGGTAGTGGTGGTAGGGAACACGCAATAGCCTGGAAGTTGAGCAAATCTTCCAATGTAGACAAAGTTTTTTGCATTCCTGGAAATGGTGGAACTTTAGGAATTGGAGAAAATATTTCATTACCTCTAAAACCACCTTTTTTAGACTTAATTAAATTTGTTAAAGACAATAAAATTGACTTAGTTGTTGTTGGCCCAGAAGGGCCTCTAGTTGATGGTATAGTAGATTATCTTAGCAAAGAAGGTATAAAAATCTTTGGTCCTACATCTGATGCTAGCATGATAGAAGGAAGTAAGGTTTTTGCTAAGCTTCTCATGAAAAAAAATAATATTCCTACAGCTGATTTCGATATTTTCGACAGCTTTGACACCGCAAAAAAATTCTTCGAATCACACGATAATTGGGTTATAAAAGTCAATGGCCTTGCTGCAGGTAAAGGAGTAGTTGTACCTTCATCTGTCGATGAAGGAATAAAATTTTTAGAAGAAGTTTTCATCGAAAAAAAATTTGGTAATTCAGGAGATAAAGTCATTATCGAAAGAAAGATAGAGGGATTTGAAATAAGTGTTTTCGCAATAACAGATGGTAAAGATATAAAGATTATTTCAACAGCACAAGATCATAAAAGGGCTTTCGATGGAGACAAAGGCCCCAATACCGGTGGTATGGGAGCATACTCTCCTGTTCCTTTTATTTCAGATGATATTATCAAGAAAGTTCAGAAAAAAATCATCTATCCCACAATAGAAGCACTTGGTAAAGAAAACATAATTTACAAAGGTATTCTATACTGCGGTTTAATGATTGATAAAAATCTAGATCCTTACGTTCTCGAATTTAACTGCAGGTTTGGAGATCCAGAAGCCCAAGCAATAATTCCTCTTGTAAAGACAGATTTCTACGAAATCCTCGAAGCAACAACAGAAGGTCTATTAGGGAAAATAAAGTTTGAAATGTACGAAAAATTCTCAGCAACGGTTGTACTAGCATCAAAAGGTTATCCCGGAGAATATGAAAAAGGAAAAGAAATAGTAGGAGATCTGTCAGAAAACGAAAATTCTATAGTATTCCACGCAGGTACAACACTAAAAGATGGTAAACTATTAACTAACGGAGGAAGAGTTTTAAACGTCGTAGGAATATCTTACTCCCTTAAAGAAGCTCTAAAAATAGCATACCAAAGAATAAATAATATAAACTTTGACGGAATGTTCTACAGAAGTGATATAGGTAAAAAGGCATTGGAGGTATAAATGGATTACTTTTTCTTATTAGCGGGAGGATTTATACTAAGCGTAATACATGCAGCAATACCAAATCACTGGGTGCCTATAGTATCAATATCAAAAACACAAAACTGGTCAAAAAGTTTTTCAAACTTAGCTATAATAATAACTTCAACTGCACACTCTCTAAGTACTATAATAATAGGAACACTACTAGGTATCCTAGGAATGGAAATATTCAAAAAATACGAAACATTATCAAAGTTTGTACCTAGCGGAATATTTGTTATCATGGGACTAATTTTTATATCAATACACATATTCGACCTATCCAAGCACCACAAACACCTCAACCAAGAAACATACTTTATACACTCCCACAAAAAATCAATACTATTATTGAATCTATCCATAGCAATATTC
>JBKBIJ010000081.1:0-8695 GCA_046299455.1 Brevinematia bacterium
CTTTAGAGCAAATAAACCTCATCTTCGCATTTCTTTTCATAAACTAAACCCATAAAGACTATAAGGTGTAGCTTATCAAATTTATTAAGAGACTGTGTCAAAAACCAAAATTCTCTCGGTATTTTTCTTTACCTTACTCTTACTAAATCTTATTCGGATAGACCTTCTTATAGCATTTGTCTTCTTATGACTTCTAGAGAAAGACAGCCTATTCAAACGATGAACTTTTTAAGAGGTTATCCTATTTCCTAGATACACCCCGAACACACTTAAATAGGAAAAAGATATTTCTAAGATATCCTCAATGAAAAGATGAGGTTGTATCGAAAATACCAATTTCCTTGAACTTTCTCTTGTTCCTTCTTAAAAGTTATTTAGACAATTTCACCTATGGTGTTTTCTATTCCACAACTTTTTAAGAAAGGCATTTTTTGAGGTTATTAAGTTTTATAGTGAGGTCTTGTAAATATTTTTTATGCTTTTAAACAGGAAGTATTTTTGAAACTTAACTTCTTACTTACAAACCATTCGAACAACTATTCTTTATGGTACTTTTGTTTCATTACCCCTAAATAAGGTAGTTCCCTTAAACTACAGAGCTCTTCTAATGAGTTAGAAGACTTATAGTAATATTTTACTTAGATTTTTAAGTGAGTTGGTACTTTTGTTCTATAACACTTAAGAAAGAGAATTTTTCCAAACAACAGATTACTTTTAAGAGGTTATACAATAATAGAAAAGTTATCATCATAACTAAAAAGATGAGTTTATTTCGAAAATCCCAATTTCTTGGATCTATTTTTCTTCTGTCTTTCATTGTAAGTTATTTGTATAATTGTCATTATAGTACTTTTTATTTAACCTATTTAGCTTCCTGAGTAAGATAATTCATTTGAGGAATAGACCCTTTTTAATAGATTAACTAAATTTAGATATATTTCTTAAACTTTTAAGTAGCAAAACATCCTTGCTTACTTAGGCAAGTTTTATTATTATGGCACTTCTATTGTACGATTTCTGGGGAAAGTAATCTTATTGAAATACTGGCTTCTCAAGGAGATATTCAATTTTTTACTCTTTAAGGTTTAATAGAAATATTAGGCGTTTTTTGCTTTTAAGGTAGATAATGATTTTAAGTTCTTTTGTATCTACTAGGTGTATCTAGATAATAAAGTGATTGTACTTAGAGAAAAGACATAAGAATATTTTTGAAACATTCTCTTTGGGAGTTGTAGGTAATTCTTATACTTCTTAAATACTTTTATCTGAATTGGTAGTATCTTCTATCCATATAACATGGTAATAGTGTAAAATCTTTTTATTTTTAACTATAAAAGATGTAAAACTACAGTCTAAAGAGTGTAAGAAGCATTATTACATCTCCATCTAGAAAAATAGTATTTTCTTGGAGTAGTAGTCTTTTAAAGGAGTTATCCAATTTCTTATATATTCTTGCACACATTAAACTAGGAAAGTAATATCTTTAAAACAATTTTAACTTTAATTGGTATGTCTCATGTATTTATATTTTCCCTTTTAGTAATTTTTTACCTTCATAGTAATTCAAATCTTAATGACAACATGTTCATATCTTTAGTTTTTAAATGTTAAAAGATTTTACCTTCTTAACGATACAGTATAACTTGGATGATATTGAGCATCTTAAATATACAATTTTTACGGTATTAATTAACGCAGAGGATATGTTAAAAAAATTGTCCTTTCGTAAAGGAACTATATTTTTGAGATACCTTCAATTAGAACTTTAAAAAGCAAAATGATAGTTAATAATAACTTCTCCCAACATAAAATGTACTTTTCGCTTAAGTGTTTGAATGCCTGTTTTAAGTTGGATACAAATCTAGGGTATCTACAGTAAATCAAAACCAATATGAGATTCATCGATAATAAATCTCTAAATAAACCGAAAGTACCACTGTTTCCAAGTGTAATGTATAGAAAAAACACATCAAAAGTACTTGAAAAATTTAACAAAAACCATAAATAGAAAAATAAAAAGAACTAATATTAAACTAAAAAATCATGAAACTAATCGATACAATATTAACTTTCAGTACATTACCACTAATACCTATTTCAGTAATATCGATAATTGCTATAATAGTACTAATATCACTAGAAAAGGAAATCAAACCTTTCTTAATACTAGTATTGCTAATTTCTTTGTCGCTATTATCATATCTGGTATCTGATTTTTTGCTATCATTTTTTGGTTTTAACACTGGTGACATTCAGAGTATAGAAAATAATAAAAATATTATAATACTTTTATCCAAAGTAGAGATACTATGTTTGGTACTTGGGATAATATTCTTTTCAAGTATTTCGCTTCTATTCACTCCAACAATTTTCTCAAAAATCAAATCTATTGTAATAGTAGCATTAGGTATATACATAATCTTTTTAGACTTTCTATCAGACAAATTTTTTCTAAAAGACACTTTAAAACTAAATATAAATAAGTACATGGGAATGGAAGGACCATTATTCGATATATTTGTAATATACTTTGGTTCAACGGTATTATTTGAAACATTCTATTTATACATAATAAAAAACAAAGTTAATCCAAAGTACACTAGCGTATACAAAACAGCAATTTATGGAATGATAATTGTTATAATTTTTGGAATACTAGAATTATTGGAGTTATACGACATTATTGGTATCTACCCATACTCACCATCACTACTTGGAACAGGCATAATGCTATTTTCAGTAACAATCTTAGTTATACTAATAATTAGATACTCAGATAACATAATACTCAACAAAAAATTATCAAAGATAATTCAAAACGCAAAAGAAAAAACAGACATTAACCTAGGCAACGTGAAAAAAACAATAAACGAATCAATAAACCAAATAAACATAGTGAGTGATAAAGCTAAAGAAATTCTAAATTTACCAAGCTTAACAGAATCGATAATAAATAAAACAAACGACTCGCTACAAAATGCAAAAAATATATCATCAAAAATATCTCAAGTTCTGTCACTAGAAATAGACAGCTTACTAAACAAGATAGAAAAACTAGATAGTAAAATTCAATCAAGAAAAGACTTTTCTGAAAAAATCAAAGAAATAACAAAAGAAGAGAAAAAAATCATATCAAACATAGGCAACATATCCATACACCTAATCTCAAAAAAACAAGATCAGATAACCGAAATAAGTAAATTAACTCAATCGGATACAATAGTGGAAATTTCAAATTTCTTACAAAAAGTAGAGAGTTACCTTGAAGATACCAAAGTCCAACTTATAAACACACTAATAGTCATAGAAAAAAACGGACAAACAGAATTAAAGCATCTTTCAATACTCTCAAACGAAATGCTAGACAAAGTGAACAATTTACGAGAAATACTCAAAGAAATTTCATTAAAAAACCAAGAACTCCTATCAATACAAGAAAAAAATAAGCCCTCACCTTACAAAGAAGGTTCAAAAAAATCAGAAATAGAACTACTGGAACTAAAAAACCAAATTCTAGATAACATTGAAAAACTAACCACAACAAACACAAATGTAGAAAACCAATTAAAAACTCTCAAAAACTCGTACACCAAAATAATATCTCTATCAAACTCTTTCAAATATAACATAGATACAATAGAAAATGGCATAAAAAATCTATCAAACATAGCTCAAGAATTTCAAACAATACACGAGCAATTTTCATCGATCACAAATAGCATACAGGAAATTAACTTAAACATAGAAAAACTCAAAAGTAAACTCGAAGAATTTAACCTAGAATTATCTAGATAAAACAATCTTTTCTATAAACTGATCATAAAGGAACTTTAGTTCTTTTATTTTCGTTTCTATCTGTTCAACTTCATATTGTTTGAAGAGTTTTTCTATGTAATCCATCAATTCTACAATCTCTTTGTAAAGATCTCTATCGTAATCTTTTATACTTGATATTTTCTCATTGATAGATGAAGATATCAGATTATATTTACTTCTTAAAATTCCTACTCTTCTTATTTCCTCATCCTTAACTCTATTTTTTTCACTTTCTTTTATCATTTTATTTACTTCTTCTTCTGGTAGTATTATTCTATCTTTTATTTGTATAGATTGAGAAACTCCTGTTGATAGATCAATTGCTGAGACATTCAATATTCCATCAATATCGATCTCAAACTTTACTTCAATTCTTGGTTCACCTTTTTTTGCTTTTCGTATTCCAGTTAACTCAAATTTACCTAGGGATATATTATCCTTTGCTAAAGACCTTTCACCTTGTAGTATATGTATCTCAACGGACTCTTGATTGTCAGTTACTGTTGTAAATATTCTACTAGCGGAAACTGGTATAGGTGTATTTCTGTGTATTATAGGTATAAATATACCACCATCTATTTCAACACCCAAAGAAAGTGGAGTAACATCAACCAAAGCAATACCTTTGACTTCACCCGCTATAATACCAGCTTGTATACCTGCACCCAAAGCAACAACTTCTTCTGGTGAAACTGAACGCTCTGACTGTATGCCTAAATAACTCTCAACCCTTCTCCTAATGTAAGGAATCCTAGAAGATCCACCTACCATAAGAAGATGATGAATATTTTCTTTCTTAAGACCAGCATCTTTAATAGTTTTATCAAGAAGTTCTATAGTAGTTTCAACGTAAGGTGAAATTATCCTCTCAAATTGTTCTCTGTTTATTGTAAAACTTAGGTGTTTTATAGCACTTTCAGTTGCACCAACAAAAGGCACAACAACTTCAACATAATCCTCATCAGAAAGATTTATCTTCGCTTTCTCTACCTCATCATACAGCTTCTGGAGAACAACATTGTCTGAAGAGATATCTATACCTTCCTTAGATTTGTATTCTTCTATTATTACATCAGCAATAGCTTTATCAAAGTCTTCACCACCAAGAGCATTGTTACCTGAAGTTGCCAAAACCTCAAAAACCCCATTACTTACGTTAAGTATAGACACATCAAAAGTACCACCACCTAGATCGTAAACAACAATATTTCTCTCATCAGTAATATTTGAAAGCCCATAAGCTATAGCAGCAGCAGTAGGCTCATTTATCATTCTAACAACATTCAAACCAGCTATTCTACAGGCGTTTTTTAAAGCATTCCTTTGAAGATCAGAAAAGTATGCAGGCACAGTAATAACTATATCTCTGACAACATCATTCAAGTAATACTCAGCAATATCTTTTAATTTGGAAAGTATAAAACTAGAAATCTCCTCAGGTGAATACTCTCTACCATTTATGAAGAATCTATAATTAGTACCTAAATACCTTTTAACTGACTTAACAACGTTATTGCTATCTATAAAAAGTTTACTTTTAGCAGGCTCACCAACAACAACGTTACCATCAGGCAAAAAAGCAACAACAGACGGAATTGTCTTTTTACCCTTTCTATCCGTTATTATCTTAGCTTCGCCGTTGTGGTAATAACCTATAGCACATTTCGTAGTACCAAAATCAATACCTATCATACAATACCCTCTACCTTATTTTTTCGGAAACTAGAGAATTTTCTTAAATATCAATAGTAAACCCTATGAAGATACAAACCACTCGAAGGCACCAATGACAATCCGTTAACTTTACAACCAGACAAAACTTTTCTAACAAGGAAAGGATCTTTTCTATTTTCAGATTCTATCAAAATAGAAACAATTCCTCTAGCCATCTTATACATAAAACCATTGGCAGTAATTGAAAAAACAAGAAAATCTCTAAACCTAAAAACTTTTAGATCTCTAACAAACCTAATGGTACTTTTATACCTACCTGGAGACGAAACATACCTAAAATCATGTTCACCTACAAAATCCCCAACAACACTTCTCATAAAACCAATATCAAAATCCCTCTTTAGCGATACATATGAATAATTTCTAAAAAAAGGCAGTAATTTCTCATCACCTAGGAATACAAAATAAAGGTATTTTCTAAATTTAGCAGAAAACCTTGAATTAAAATCAAGTGGTACTTCTTCAGAATTGATTACCCTTATACTTTTAGGTAAACTTGAGTTCAAAATTACTTTAAACTTATCATGTGGTATAGAAAAATTCCTTGTTTTGAAATTAGCAACCTGCCTTAACGCATGTACACCAGCATCTGTTCTACCAGCACCAATAACTTTAATTCTTTCACTCAAAACCTTAGATAAAATTCTCTCAAGTATTCCTTGGATAGTGTTTTCGGTATTTCTCTGTCTTTGCCAACCATTGTAAAAACTCCCATCATAAGATAAAACAAGTTTAATGTTTCTACATTCATTGCATGACATATCCATACAATCCATTCTCTATTTGTGCTTTATTTTTCTCAACATCTATGGTTATAACATTGGCAGAAACACCAAGCTTATCCTCACTAACAACTTTGGGATTACCTAACATATATAAAATCTTCGTACCTTCATCATATTTACCAATATCACCTACAATACTAATATTACCACTCTGAACCACAACATCCTTCTTGAGTATAGCAATACCTCTATCAAGAAAACGTTCAACAACCTTTGATTTCACTTTAACACTGCCATTATTTATGTAGTAAATAACATCATCTCCTGCGATAAGTTCATATTTGTTTAGCTTATCTGAAATGAGATAATCTGAATACAGAACATCTCCACTAGATAGATTAGAAACAACAACGTTAGTCATACCAACATGTAAAACATCATCCCCACCAAGAAACTGAGATTTAAAATAATCAGCAAACACGATCGCATTATTGTTAGAAATCTTAACATCACCAAACGCTACGTAATCAAATAACTGCCCATTGCTAAAATTTATAACAATCTTTTTGGAAGACAAAGAAAAATTACTACCAACAATAACAACTCCACCAATACCTACATATCTCTTTATTTCAACTTCTTTTGTATTCTTATTAGTTCCGCTATGTATGAAAGCTCTATCACTATAGATAACAAAATTTGTCGAAAAAATCTTAGAACTACCAGAAAGCACAATCAAGTTAGATGATGAAAAAATCTTTATAGAATGAGAAAGCATTTCAATACCATCGTTAGACAAATACGAGTTTGTAATAGATAATACAGACTCACTATCTTGATCTAAAACTATCACCTCACCTTTCAAAAGCATCTTTTTATTCGAAACTGTTAGCAAAGGTGAATTAAAAAATAGAACGATGTTGCTATTACCATAGTATTCACTATACCCAGAAACAACATTAAGACCACTACTAGAATCGAAAAGCCTAACATTCCCTTTACCTAAAGCTAAATTGTTTGTCTCAAAATACTCAATAACATCCGCAAACATCTTCACAGTACCCTTTTCAACGTAAGCATTTCCCTTAAACCTCGTATACCCCTTCTTAAAAAAACCTTCATCTCCACTTACTACCATCTTATCCTTTTTTGAATCGTAAGAAGACTTTTGAGCATAAGAATAAAATATAATACACAAAAACACTATAAAAACCAAAATTCTCAACAATCTAACAAAAACCATATAAATTATTATAGAAACAAAATTTTGCTTTTTCAAATTGTAAACAGAGGAATTGTTAATAAATTCCAAAGATAGCTTAATCCTAAAGATAGTTTTTGAATTGATTTCCTAAGGGTTATGCATAAATCTAGAAAACCTATTCTTGTTTACAACCTATTCAGAAAGTTATGTTATAATATCTACTTTCATAATCCCTTAGGAAAGTAATTTTTTGTAGCAATGAGCTATGATAGTTTTAAAAATATTACCTTAAGCATTCTTTTCTCAAACTGTTAAATATATCTAACTCTAATTGTATATTCACCAGAGCCCATAAGGTCGAAATGTATAAAAACACAACTAGAAAAAGAGGAGTAAAAAATATAAAAAACATAAATCAGATAAAAGAGAATAAAAATGAGATGATGTAAAGAAAAAGCATTATTTTTATTTGATTAATTTTTCAAACATTCTTAAAACAGATGAATAATATTTTTGTAACCCCTTCAAACAACTTTTGTAACTTGTTAATCTAATCATTCAAAATCTTTAATATGAAAGATTACAGAGATAACGCTAGGATCATTGCTAAGATAATTAGAGAAAATAATACTATGACCTTATCTACAAAGAACAAGAATGGGCAAATTTGGGCCACTAAAGTTTTCTATGGAGAGAGTGGTTCTGATATTTACGTCATACTGGAGAAAAATGGTCATGCGTATAATAATATTCTAGAGAATAATGAAGTGTTTTTTGTTATAGATAAAAATGATCCAAGTTCATTTATACAGGGTGTTGCCGAAGCTAAGATCGTGGGTGATACTTCTAATACACCTGAAAGAAGTATAGTAACTAGAAAAAACTATGCCATTGTTCCATTTTTGCGATCTAATAACGACACTGTTGTTGTAAAGTTAGAGATAAAAAAGCTCTATGTAAGTTATTTTGTTGAAGGTTGGAAGCCACGCTTTGAAGTAGAGGTTGATGATTATATGCGAGAATTAATTAAGAAAGAGATCAACAAGGTACCTAAAATAAAGTACTACATACAATCAACAAGACCATGGTCTTTGGTTGCTACGTTTGGTGCCGTTTTGATAGGTACTCTTGTATCACCTGTTATTGACATCTTTAAATTTATCCTCGTTTTAGTTGGTGCTTTTTCTGTTCATCTAGGTGTTAATGCAATATCTGA
>JBKBIJ010000082.1:0-8679 GCA_046299455.1 Brevinematia bacterium
AAAATCATAAGTCCTTTTGAAAAAATACCTCTTAGAATTATACACCAGAGTTTCTTTTTTTTCTTAGAGTGGGAGATTATTTTAAAATTTGTAGCAAGCTTCTGGGAACTATTTTTCAAAGAGAATCTATCATTTTTTAGAATTTATGAGTCAAGAATAGCATAAGAGTAGGTTATAAGGAGGAATAGGAGAAAAAGAGAGTTAGAGAATAGGCTAGATTTTTAAACACCCTCTTTGATTAAATTGAAAATTAGAGATACTTTTAAGATAATTCTTCTATGGATAATAGTTATGCTATACAGCCAACTGGCCTTACTTCTGAAGATTTAAAATATATAAGAAAAGTATCATTAAAAACGCTTCTAAAGTTTTTCTCAGCGGAATTTATAGGTTTTGGTTTTGGGGTACCTCTGGCTACGGTTACTGCGATAGGCTATGGTAACATAGCAAGTATATTTATGGAAGTATACTTCTACCCTATAGTATTTTTAACTATATTTATAGTTGTATTTGTGGCGTTTCCTACGAATATATACTTGTCGAGAAAATTGATAAAGGTTATACTGAAGCCGTCTATAGATGATCTTAAATTGCTTTTGTTTTCCATTGCTAGAATACCACTTTATGCTTCGTTAAATCTATTTTTCAGAGTAGCTGTTGGGGGATTTATAGTAGATATAATTGGTGCTTATATATATAAGAATGTTGAGCTTGAAACGTTTATTGCGTTATTTATATCTGCTACATTTGGGGCTTGGAATGCTAGTATATTATACTTTTTTGTATTACAAGTTGTTATAGCAGAGTATAATGCAAAGGTTAGAGATTATGTTTCAATTAGTAAGAAAAGTGAGATTTTTAGGTTTAATTTTCTAAGTATGAGAATATATCCTATATTGATATTTTTAACTGTTTTGATGTCTACTTTACTTATTTCTTTTGCTAGTAATCTTGGTGCAGGAACTTTGGGACAGATTTTAATATCTATTTCTGGTGGTGTTACCGTTTCTTTTCTATTTGTCACATCATTTGTTTTGATAAAGAAGCTTTTAAATAACATAATTAACGTTACAGGGGCATGGTTAGATCAAAAGGAAAAGTTTAGCATGTATGGTCTTTATGATATTGAAGATATATTAAGAAGATTAAAAGAGATAAATATTGTACTTATCGATGTTGATGAGACTTTAGATGAAATTTTGAAAAGAATAAAATATGTGCCTGATGCTATTAATACATCTTCAAGGAAAGTGATTAACTCTTTTGATTTCTTGCCAAAGTCTTTGGAAGTGAGTAGGTATCAGAGTTCGAAGTACAGCGAGTTAAAAAAAGAATTGTATAAACTGGTTTCTTTGGATAATAACATATCTATAGAAATAAATTCTTTGCTTTCAGGAATTGGATCAATGAAAGTTGTTTTATCCTCAGATATTGAACATGAGAAAGAAGGAATTGATAAATTATCTAGTATCTATAGATTGTTTGATTTAATACAAAAGAAGATGTATTCTCTTTCAAGAGTTATCGAATCTATGGAAAATGCTGTTTCTTACCTTAATGATATATTAAAAAAAGTAATTTTGTACAACGTAGAAAAGTTAGATAAGATTTCCAAAGATATGGAGATGACGTCAATAAATTTTCAATTGGAGATGTCGAAATTAGGATATATTGGTGGGTTTAAGTTTATTTCTTCACATATTAACAAAGCTCTAAACGACGTAGTAAACTTATCGAAGGACATGAAAAATACTTCGAACATTTTCGAAAAACAGGTAATGAATATATATAGTAGTGTTAAAAATATTTTTGTATTATATGATTCACAATTAATTTTACTCTCGGAAAAGTCAGTTTTGATATCTGAAACGATTAATACTTTCAAGGAGGTTGGTGATTTTATGGGATCGTATAATTCAAAGATAAAGAAATTAGTTTCGGATGAGAAGATGAGCCAAAGGATGAAAGGTGGTATGGCTACAATTTTGGGTAGTCAACATGATTTATCTGTGAGTAATGTGGTCAAAATACTTGAGAGTTCTATTTCGAGGATTCTAGAACTACAGAAGTTAATGAATTCTCACTTGGAAAAGGTTAAGAATATGAGGAAGATTTCGAATGTATTCAAATGAGGTGTAGGGCACAAGCGTTAATAATTGCTTTGATGATGATATTAGTTCTTTCAATTATTTCTGCATCTTTGCTGAACTTCGTGACTTTCTATTACTTAGATTCTTCTCTTGTCTATGAGAGAGAAAAACTCAAGCTAATCTCCGAAAAAGAAGTATTAGAAACTATAAACTTAGTTCAAAAAGGAGTAATGAGCTTTACTAATGAAACGAAGACAAATACTGATAATTTTGTTTATAAGCTATTGCGGAGTGTTTCCTTTACTAACAACATATATACCGTGAAAATAGTTTTGGAGTCTGGTAGAAGTAGAATAGAGAGGAGGGTAGTATTTTTTGTTCTTTTGCCTACAGATTTTTGTTATGTGAATTTATCAGAATTGGAGGTAGATAAGTCAACTAAGGGTGTGTTTTGGGGGTATAGTTTTGTTAGAGGATTGAAGAATAGATCTGATGACACGTTTTTCGCATTTTATTATCCGCCGATCTTTTCGGATACTACTAATGTTATGACTAAGTCCTATATCTCGTCTGCTGAGATTTCACCAGATACACCATCTCTAAGCCTTAATATAAAATACCAAACTAATGTTATTAATGAAGCTAGTATTAGAATAGCAGTCGATGAAATAGTCAGCAAAAGTATGAAAATAGTAGATAAAGATTGGGTGATAAGTAGATATTATGGATATGATATAGAGAATGTTTACAATAGTATTTTAGCAGAAAAAGTGTTCTTGGGGGTTTTTTATCACTCTAATCCTAAAATTAAGGTAGATTACGAAACGATGAATAATGTGTATTTTTCGGGGAAAAAGGATAAGAGAATGAATTTAGAAAATTTGGATGTTTTTGACCCTAGGGGTGAGATAACTAGGAAATTTGTTTTTATTGAGAATGGGTATTTAACTTTTAATTCTCTGCCCGTTGAGATTAATTTGCCGCATGAAGCTTTTTCTAAACCTTTCAAAATAAGTTTAAATTTGAAAAACGTGAAGTTAGTTAGTAGATATAGGAAGATAATAGGTATCTTCTTAGATAATACGAATAGAAACCTTTTAGATAAAGATGTTGTTATTAGGAATGAGTTTATAGAGATGATTTCTTATGATATAAAAAAGATATACTATGAAACAATAGCAATAGGTGATGGTAGAAAAAGGAGATTCAGGATAGAAAAAGATTTAGTTCCTCAGAAAGTTTTTGTAGGAGATAAGGAGGTTCAAAATTTCTTTGTAGAGAACTTTGAGGTTGTTTTACCAGAGCCCCCAGAGTCAGGTAAAGAAGTTATAGTTATGAAGAAAATACCAAAAGTTTTTATTCAAAAAGCATTACCACCAAATGGAATAAACGTGTTTTCAGATGAGATTCAGAGAGCTGTAGTTATCGATTTTGACAAAATACAAAATTTGCCTAAAAACAAGGTTATATTTTCGTATCTACCTTTGGTCGTAAGAGGTAGTCCTAACGAGCCAATTATAGTGGTTTCCAGGGAAAATATATATGTAGACAATATAAATGCGTCGAGTAATCCCAAAAGTATCGTATTGATATCATCTAAGGGCATTTTTTTAAAGGAATATGTCGAGACCTTGAGGAATGTTCTTATTGTTTCAGGGCTTAATGGTTTTTATAGGATCGTTCCTTCTGCGTTTAGGGATCCTTCTGAAGAGAGAAGTAAGTGGGTTTTTGGTACAGTCATTTTGACTGGTGAACTCGATTCTAAAAACCAAATGGGTTATGTTTTAACGCTTGAAAATCACATAAATAATTCAACATTTTCTATTTCCGAAAGATTAGCAAGTGATTATATTTCTGATACTGACTTTGGTAAAACTGTAAGGTATCTAATACCGCCTATAGCTGTTGTAAGGGAAGTAAAATAACACAAAAGGAAAGGTTATCGCTTTACTTTCAGAAAATGATAATCAAAAAGAGATTGGTAGATCTTTTGGAGTAAAGGGAGTTTGTGGTTAAGGTGTTTGAGGAGAATGGATTGAGATACCGAATTCTTCAAGAAAAATCCTAGGATACGAAAATTAAATTGAGGGGGATAATATGGTTAGGTCGTTGTGGACTGGCGCTTCTGGGATGATAGGAGGTCAATTTAACATAGATGTTATTGCAAATAACTTAGCGAATATAAACACAACTGGTTATAAAAGAAGTAGGGCAGAATTTGAAGAATTACTTTATCAAACTCAGAGAATGGCTGGTACTCCTTCTTCTGAGTTGACAATATATCCTGTACCAATACAAGTTGGTCTAGGTGTCAAACCTTCTGCAACGTTTAAGTTTCACACGCAAGGTTCACTACAAAACACTGGAAACAAATTGGATTTAGCAATTTCTGGTGAAGGGTATTTTAGGATTGTTATGCCTGATGGATCGTATGCCTATACTAGAGATGGTTCGTTCAAGCTTGATTCAAATGGTGAACTTGTTACTTCAAATGGATACAGGTTTGATCCACAAATTGTATTTCCTGAAGGTTTTAGATTTGAAAGTATAAAGATTTTAGATAATGGAATGGTTTACGCGAAAGTTTGGGATTCGAATGAAGAGATTGAAGTTGGTCAAATAAAGCTCTATAGATTTACGAATCCAGCTGGGTTGGATAGTATTGGTGAAAATTTGTTTAGAGAAACATCTGCTTCTGGTCCTGCGTATGAAGGTATACCTTCAGAGAATGGGTTTGGCAAAATACATCAAGGATTTCTTGAAATGTCAAATGTGAATGCTGTTAGAGAGTTTGTTGATATGATTGTTGCTCAAAGGGCTTATGAATTTAATTCGAAAAGTATACAAACAACTGACAGTATGCTCGGTACTGCTGTTAACTTAAAGAGATAAAATGTCTATAAGAGATGAATTAATTCTGATAAATAGTAATGTAAAAAGAAAAAGGATAGTTAAGTTTTTTAGTTTAAAATTAATAATAGATGTTGTTCTTGTTAATATTTCATTGTTGTTGATAGCTTTATCGATTGTTAATATCAAGAGTTTTATATCCTACTTTGGTTATGAGAAACTTTTTATATCGGTTATAGAGAGAACTGTTGTTTTACCTAACGATGAAATGGTGATAAAGGAATATACAGTTTCGAAGGGGGATAATTTGTATACCATATCCAGGAAGCTTGGTACCTCGATAAGTACTATTGTTTCATTGAATAACCTATCTTCACAATCTCTATTGGTTGGCAAGAAGTTGCTTTATTCAAACAAAGATGTTATAAAATATCGATCTAAAGGACGTTTTTCTGTTTTTGAAGTTTCTAGAAGGTATGGTATTCATCCTTACGATGTTTTTGTTGCAAATGGTTTTAGATTTTGGTTTGATGGGGAATGTTTAGTGCCTGGTGTACAGTTATCATGGTCTGAAGTATCTAGTATTTTAGGGATTGGCTTTCTGAAACCTTTGATTGGTAGAATTACTTCGGGATTTGGTTATAGAATTCATCCTGTACTGGGAATAAGGAAATTTCATTCTGGATTAGATATTTCAGCACCTTATGGCCATAATGTCAGAGCTGCGTTATCGGGGGTGGTTAGTAAAGTTGGATTCGACGAAGAAGGATATGGATATTACATAGTAGTATCTCATAGTGGTAATACTAAAACTCTTTATGGTCACCTTTCGAAAATTTTTGTAAAGGTTGGTCAAAAAGTTAATAGAGGAGAGATAATAGGGAAAGTAGGTGATACTGGTATGACGACAGGACCTCATCTACATTTCGAGGTCATTAAAAATAATCAGAGAGTTAACCCTAAGAAATATATATTACTGCGGTAGTTTGATTTTTCATGAGGTAAATCTCAGGATGTACTGCTGGTCATCTGGAGAAATAAATGTAAACATTGTAGCTACCCAAAGTTTTTTACCGCTTTTTGTTGTATCTATTCTAAGTATCTTACCTATTGTTTGTATTTCTCTACTTTCAATGTTAATGAGTAACCTTATAGAATCATCTACTTTCAAGAGTTTACCTATTATACCATCGACTTCGAATCTGACACCACCAGCACTTATGTCTATTATCGGGAATAATAATTCATTTGTATTTTTTACAGTATTTATTTTATTCTTAATGTAAGCTTCGGAGATGATACTTGATAGTGCGCTAACGTATAAAACATCTTCTATTGAAAACTTTTTCTGATTTGATCTACAAAATATAAAACCTATTGTGTCACTTAGTACATTTATTGGTACACATATCAAGCTTCTTATACCTTGGGATAAAAATGAGGTTCTAAGTTTTTTTATCTGGTCGATTACCTTATTTTCATCCCATGATGCTTTTCTCATGTAATCACCGTAAGTTACTATTTCGAAGGGTTCATATTTGATTATATAGCTCTCAAGATTGGATGTATCTTCAACCAATAGTGGCCTCTTAAAATACATACTTACTGTGGCAGATGAAGGTAAAGTCATTCCTCTTTTGTAGAATATGAAATCATAATTTTCAGCTATTTTTTCTACTTCTTTTATTATCATTGCTACTATTTTCCTTAAGTCAGGTACGTCCTTATCTAATTCTTCTTTTATGCTTCTTAGATTTTCAGGTATTTTGTCTAAACTCGAACGGGGGGAGTACTCTAAAGGTCTTATGAATGATATACTTAGATACAGTTTACCATAAACGTTTTTCCTTGGAAACTTTCTTTTTGCCCATATGTTTATCTGTGTTGGTATCATAAGTAAAAGGATATTTTCTCTCTTGTTTAGTATTTCTGTCTTTATATGATAGACTTTGTTCTCAAAATATAGTTCTAAGTCTATTGTTGGGTCTGTTACTTCAATAGCATCCTTACAGTAAATTTCAAAACTATATTCTCCAACATACCTTATTGATGCTTTTGTTTTTGTGTTTTTGTATATGACCTCGAAAGTTGCGTTTATACTTTTTAGCCTTTTTAGGAATGAAAGTATTTTTTGGCTTTCAAATATTCCTTCATCCATTGCTAATCTCCAAAATTTTCGGAATAAATAAATCATCTTGTAATTTACTACTAAATCTAAATTCGTAGGAAAAGATTATTTTTGCTTTCCTACCTATCAAACTAGGTAATATTTCATCTGAGCAAAATGCTAAGATCCAGTTGTTTCCTATCTTAACTAAGTTTGAACCAGAGTTATGGTCTTTCTTAAAGTCTTCGATTACGACTTCATCTTCAAATACAGGTCTTAGATCATCGTTAAGTGGTTCCATTGAGTAGAGAAGATTAGCAAATTCTTTAAACTTGAATATACTGATTTCCATTATAGGATCATACTTTTCCACAAATTGTTTGTAATCTATTTTTAAAAAATCGTTTACGAAGTTGTCTATATTGTTTTTTGGTATTACAAATCCTACAGCTTTTTTATGACCTCCAAAATTCTCAAAATGATGAGATAGTAATTTCATCATAGAAAACATATCACCTTTTCTAAACCTAGCAGATCCAGAAAATAGCTCTCCGTTTCCACCGTTACTAATCACTACAATAGGATAATCTACATCCATTGCTACCTTGGTTGATAGTAGGCTTATCAATCCTTTCTCTATAGATTCAGAGATTAGTATTCTATTATTTTTTATTCTATCGTAGAATTCTTTGAATATTCTCGAAAAAATATTTTTTCTTAGTTCATCAATTTTTTTTAACTCATCAAACAAAACTTCTATGTTTTTTAAATCATTTTCAAGAAGCAATTCTACTACTTTCTTACCTTTTCCCATTCTACCAGCTGAATTCATAAAAGGTATCAAATTCATTGTAAGATTTCTAATTTTTAGAGTGTCGTTTCCCATTACTCTTGAGCTAATTAGAAAACGAATACCATCTATCTGAACTTTGGATAACCTTTTAACCGATTCTTCTACGAAAAACTTGTTATATGATATAATTCCCATGTTATCAGATAATACCGTTAGCCCTACTAGTGGTAAATAGTTATCTATAAAGTTTTTTATTTCCCTCTTACCCAAAATATGTATCAGAAATAGTATCTTTGAAATCTTTTGAGGAAGATCTAAGAATGTAGGAACACTCCATCTGTTTAATAGTTCATCAAAATTACTATCAATGCCAAAAGATTTTATAATGTCATTTAATAGGAAAAAATTGTTAATGATATTTGTTATTCCTTTGAAAGTATTTAAAGTTGAATTTAGGTGATTTATATTGAGAAATATAAAATTCCCTTTTCTCCCCGAGTTTATAAACTTTAAAAATTCGTTTTTACTAAAGTTCCTAACTTTAGGAACGAAGTTAGATATCTTTACAAGCTGTACTATATTGTTTTCATTTTGATGGAATATAGTGTAAAGATCGATTTCTGTATAGAAGTAGTACATTAGTAATCCTAATATTACTAGAAAAGCAACGCCAGATCCCGATAGGTATTGTCCTATTTTTTCAATTTTTGGGTTAATAACAGCTAAAGCCTGAGGAATTTTTACTTTTTCATTGACTCTTAAGGGTTCATGATGATCTGTAATTATGACCCCTATCCCCTCTTTGTTTGCATGATCTACAGCATCAAAATCTCTTATAC
>JBKBIJ010000083.1:0-8538 GCA_046299455.1 Brevinematia bacterium
GGTGCTATAGAGAATATGAAATTAAAGAAGGAGATGAAAACATATGATTTAAGGCCTATAAGAGAAATAGAAAATTACGTTAGTTCGTGGATGAGTTCCTCTCTACGTATTGATGAACTTAGGGATATTTTTTATCCTAGGGTTAAAGATGAGGAGAGAATAGATGTTTTAGGGATTATAAATAAAGTTCAAGAAGAAATTAACGTTTATAATCAAAAAATTGATAGCCTTGTGAAAAGTGCAGGGAAAGGGTTGGATGTTGAGGATGATGATGTTTGTGATATGTTTGTGCACAGATTAGATAGTCAGACGTTTCTAACAATATGCGATGAGCTTGTTAAAGCTTTAGGGTTTAATATACTTCAAAAGTTGTTTACGGATGCCTTTATTGAATCGGAAGGTGTTGATTACATATGTTCAAGGCCTAAGGAACAAGGTAAATATTATATTGCTGTTAGAAGGTGGGGTACTGATGAGATAGGTAAGATAGCAATAGTGGATATAAATCATAAATCGATAGAGAATAATTGCGATAAGGTTTTGATAATTTCTTCTGCTCCTCTTACCTCTGAAGCTCAAGATTTTGTTGATAAGAATGGCAGAATAGAGTTTAAAACGTGTAAAGAGCTTGCTGGTATCCTAAAAACAATCATACCTTCAGTCTAATCCATACTTTTTCATTTTTGTTAATAAAGTTTTTCTTGTTATTCCTAGTATTCTTGCGGTTTTAGATTTGTTGTTGTTAGTAAATTTTAGAGTCTCTTCTATTATGCTTTTTTCAATTGCATCTAAGGTTTTACCGATTTCTATTACTATTATTGGTTTTTGGGAATTTATGTAGCTTTGTTTTTGCGGTTGGTTTGTAATGTTTAGTATTTTAGGAGGTAGTAGTTTTAGTTTGTAATGTTGGGGTATACATTCTATGGATAACTCTTCTTTGTTACACATTATTACTGCACTTTCTATAAAGTTTTGTAGTTCTCTTACATTACCAGGCCATGGATAACTTGTAATTACATCTATTAATTCATTAGATATAGCTTTTATGTTTTTCTTGTAGTTTTCAGAGTATACTTTAAGGAAATGTGATGCAAGGATTGGTATATCAGTTTTTCTTTGTCTTAGTGGTGGTATATGTATTGTTATTATATTTATTCTGTAGTATAGATCTTCTCTGAAGTTTCCTTTTTTTACTTCTTCTTCTAAGTTTTTATTTGTTGCTACTATCACTCTGACGTCTACTTTTATATCTTCTTCTCCACCAACTCTCTGGAATTCTTTTTCTTGGAGTACCCTAAGTAGGGCTACTTGTAGTTTAGGTGATATTTCTCCGATTTCGTCTAAAAATATTGTTCCACCATTTGCTAGTTCAAATCTTCCTTTTCTTCTGTTTATTGCGCCAGTAAATGCGCCTTTTTCATGTCCGAATAGCTCTGCTTCCAGGAGTGTTTCAGGAATACTACCACAATTTACTTTTACAAAAGGACCTTCCCTTCTTGGGCTTAGTGCATGTATTGCGTTTGCTATTAACTCCTTACCTGTGCCAGATTCGCCAGTTATTAAAACTGTTGCATCTGTTCCTGCGATTTTCCTTATTAAGTCTTTTATTTGTTTTATTTCCTCACTCTCTCCTATTATAGCGTCTAGAGCGTTTTGAGGTATTTTGCTTTTGCTTTTATTTTTTTCCAATAAGCTTTTTCTAACATCTATCGCTTTTGAGATTGAAGTTAGAAGTTTTTCTATATTTGGAGGTTTTATGAAGTAGTCAAAAGCTCCTTGCTTTGTTAGGTTAACTGCTTCCTCTACTGATCCATATGCTGTTAATATTATTATTGGTAGAAATGGATCAGTTTTGGATACGATTTTTAAGAATTCGTAACCATTCATGTTTGGCATTTTTAAGTCAAGTATTACTAGATCAATCTTCTCATTGTTTATTTTTCTTATAGCATCTTCACCATCAGATGAAGTTATTACATTATATCCTTCAATCTCAAATATAGTTTTTAAACCATCCCTTATTTTTTCTTCGTCATCAACAACTAGTATTGTCTCTTTTGCCATAAATTCATTATTTAGGATATGTGTGTAGTATTTCTACAAACTTGATTATATTTTTTCTCATGAGTTTTGTCCATATCTTTTTATCTTCTTTCAATAAAAGTTTTCATTCAAGGTTTTTGGAATAACCTTTCTTTTTACTAAATAGAGACTGAATTTTCATCTAAGAGGGTAAAAACCTTTCTTCTTGAAAGAAAGTCTTTCAAGATTTTTGTTAACGATTATCATCTAAGGAGGTAAAGATACATTAGTTTTATCTAAGGACTAAAGATGTAAAACCTAATGTTATTATTGAAAATTTTAAACTCCTGGAAAGGTGAGGCTTCCTATTAAGAATTAGAGGTAGGAAATATAGAGAAATCGAGTTCATTTCTAAAAAACTCATTTCACTGTTGCTCACGATAAAAGTAAATTGCAATCAAGCTACGGAAGTAAGGTGTCTGTATTACTAAAGAACTACTTAAGAGTGTATCAATAATGTTTCGAAGCTATATCAGAAATATAAAAATACCTTTAACAAGGGTAGCTATAAATATATTTCTTTGTTTTTAAGGTAAATGAAGTTTCTAAATCTATTTTATACATTCTTATAATAGTTTGGTTATATATTATCACACACTGCCAGATAGAAATGTAATATTTATAGAATACTCTCATTAGAATTTGTATTTATTTGTTTTTTTCGTTTAAAATTCAAAAGAATGGAGGTTTTATATGTCTGGACACTCTAAGTGGGCTAACATTAAGCATAGGAAGAGTGCTCAGGATGCTAAGAGAGGTCAATTGTTTTCCAAACTAGCTAAGGAGATAACTGTTGCTGCTAAGATTGGTGGTGGTAATCCAGAAAACAATATTAGATTAAGAGTTGCTATTGAAAGGGCTAGGCAGGCTAACATGCCTTCAGACAATATTGAAAGAGCTATAAAGAGAGGAACTGGTGAGCTTGAAGGGGTTACTTATGAAGAAGTAGTTTATGAAGGATACGGACCTGGGGGTGTCGCAATACTCGTTAATGTCCTTACGGATAATAAAAATAGAACGGCTGCTGAAATGAGAAAAATATTTAATAAGTTTGGTGGTAGTTTAGGTACAAGTGGTAGTGTTTCTTGGATTTTTGATAAGAAAGGTTATATTTCTGTTGATGCGAATAAGTATTCCGAGGATGATATTCTTGAGATTGCTGTTGAAGCTGGTGCAGATGATGTAAAAAAGGAGGATGATGTTATAAGTATCTATACCTCTGTTGAATCTTTTTCAGATGTTTTAAACGCTCTTAGAAGTAAGGGTATAGAAGTAAAGGTATCCGAAATATCAATGGTACCCAAGAGTACTGCAACAGTTGACGATGAAACCGCTATTAAAGTTTTGAGGTTGCTTGAAGAGCTTGAAAATAACGATGATGTGCAAAATGTTTCATCTAATTTAGATGCTAGCGATTCTGCCTTCGAGAAATTCTCTAAAGAAGCTGCTTAGTGTATTTTAGGAGGTGTTATGGCAACTAAGAGAACTTATCAACCAAGTAATATTAAAAGATATAGAACTCATGGATTTTTAGCAAGAACATCTACAAAAGGTGGTTTAAAGGTATTAAAAAGGAGAAGACAAAAAGGTAGATGGAGACTTACGGTTTCTGATGAGAAGTATAAAAAGTAATGAATTTTAAATTACACCGTTTTATTTGTTAATTACTTTTATTATGGATGAAATATCTAGGATTATTAGTGAGATAAAGTTGCTTATTAGGGATGAGCCTTTTTATTCTATACTAGGGGTAGGTGTTGGATCAAAATCTTCTGCAAATTTAAATGATGGACGTTTTGTTGAAAGTAGCGAAAAATCTCGTTATGAGATGTTAGGTTTGGAAAAAGAGATAGCTAATTGTAAAAAGTGCGGTTTATACAAGTTTAGGAAGAATGCTGTTCCTGGTGAGGGGAGTTATAGTTCTAAACTTGTCATAATAGGCGAAGGACCTGGGCGAGAAGAAGATATACAGGGTAGACCTTTTGTTGGAAAAGCAGGACAGCTTCTTACCAAACTTCTCGAAGATATAGGCATAAGTAGAGAAGAAGTGTACATAACCAATATTGTTAAATGTAGACCTCCTGAAAATAGAGTTCCTACACCCGAAGAAGTTGAAAGTTGTAGACCTTACTTAAAAAGACAGATTGATATCATAAAACCTAAGGTCGTTTTACTTTTAGGAGCAACTGCTTCTAAGGCAGTCATAGGAGAAGAAAAAATAACAAAGGTAAGAGGAGAGATTTTTGAAATTGATGGTATTATATTCTTACCGACTTTCCACCCTGCAGCTGTGCTGAGAGATGAGAATAATAAATTACCTATAATCAGAGAAGATTTCAGAAAGCTTAAGGAAATTATGAATAAAGTAAACATACTTTAGTGTATTAAAGTAAAATCTTAACACTAGAATGGCAATTTACTAGAACTTTATACCTTACTGCCATTATCCCTTATCAATACCTTAAACATCTATCTCTATACACTTACTGGAAAACCAAATAAAAAGACCTGTAGTCTTTTTCAAGGTAATCTCTGCGTTCACTATATTGATCACTTAATGATGATAATTTCAATTATTCCGTAATTTTCTATTTAATGTCATTTCTTTTTTCCTAAGAGGTTAAATTCTCTCTACTATCTGAGAGTCATTTTAAGCATTCTTTGTAATTTCATACAATATTCATGTTTTTTCTAGTTAATATAATATTATGTCAAAAATCGAATTTCTTGGGTCTCTTTCTCTTATCATTTTCTAGTGATACTTCTGTTTGTATAAGTTTTAAATAAAGTTAGCCTTTCAGAGTGGTTAAGCTAAGAATTTTCTATAGATTTATGGTACCTTACTTTTTCTTACAACTCATAAGTATGGAAGTAATGTTTTTAAAGCATTCTATTTTTCCAAAGTTTCTCAATACAATTTGTTTAGGTAACTGTTGCTTTCTGTTATGTAAATTCTTAAGAAAAATGATTTTTTAAGTGATTGATTCTTTTAAGGAGGTATCTAATTCTTAGATATGTTTTGTACACCTTTAGGTAGGAAAGTAATATTTTTGAAACATTCTTATTCTTGTTACAAATGTTAGTTTCTTAGAGATATAGGCTTTTCTAAAGGTTATTAAATTTCTTAGGAATATATTGGCTACCTTTAAATGGGAAAATATTAATTTTGAAACGTTCTAAGCTGCTAAAAAAGTATTTCAAAGATTTAGTCTATCTCCATGCTTTTCATGGTAACACAGAGAATTCTGACATAGATATTCCAAATTCCCAGAGACTTTTTGGCCCATAGTTTCAAGAAACTACCTTTTTAGAAATTGTAAAGCAAAAGTATCTTAAGGAACTTATCTTAGTAAGGTTTAAAGAAAAAGTGTAAGAAAAATACTTAGAATTCTTAACTAGGTGTAACAAATTTATAGAAAACATTTAAGGCTATCTCCTAGAAGAAATTACTTTTTTAGGAGTTATTAACAGAAATAACATAAAATTAAGATTAACGTATTATTCGCTAAAACCATTTAAAAGGATCAAATCTTTAACGTAAGTTAAAATATTGATCTATACATTCAACCAAAGAGAAGACTGAAAAATATTTTTGATATATCCTTTTGTGAAGTATTCAAAAATTTCTGAAATTAGCTTTTTGGTAAAAATGTGATGATAAATTGGTAATAATTCTTGATAATAGATTATTATGTTTTTTGCTTAGGATTTAAATTCATAGTAATAGCCCAAATATTTCTAAAATTTTAAATTGGATGTGAATTTTAGTGTGGATAAGAATCTTAGCGTTTTTATGTAATTAGTCAAATAGAAAAGTTTAAGTATTTTTTATGTACCTTCTTTGCAAATTTGAAAAAGTTCTATAGTATTGTATAAAATTTAACTTAACACAAATGGAGTTATTTTATGAGGGTAGTTTATTCTATACCATCTAGGAAGAGGAGAAAAAAAGTCTTAAAGGCAGTCAAGGGACATAGAGGAGCTAGAAGTAGGAGGTATAGAGCTGCTAAAGAATCGTTAATGCATGCTCTTAGATATGCTTGGGAACATAGAAGGTTGAGAAAGAGAGAATTTAGAAGACTTTGGATTATAAGGATTAATAACGCTGTTAGAGAGTATGGTTTAAATTATAGTAAGTTTATGTTTTTACTTAAAAAGAGTGGTATAAAGATAAATAGGAAAGCACTTTCTAATATGGCTGTTGAAGATAAAGAGGCTTTTAGAAAGCTTGTAGAAATGGTTAAAAGTAGTGAGGTGGCTGTATGAGTAATCTCATTGATTATGTTAATAATAAATATTTACCCGAAAAAGATTATGATGATTTCAGGGTTGGAGATCAAGTTAGAGTCCATCAGATAATAAAAGAAGCTGATGGTAAAGATAGGATACAAATCTTTGAAGGTATTGTTATAGCTATGAAAGGTAAGGGTATATCAAAAACGTTTACAGTTAGGAAAGTTTCTTACGGTGTTGGAGTGGAAAAGATATTTCCTTATTATTCGCCTTTAGTTGCTAAAGTTGAAGTTGTTAGAAGGTTTAAGGTTAGAAGGGCTAAGTTGTATTATCTCAGAGATAAAGTAGGTAAGGATGCTAAACTGAAAGAGGTAGGTTAAAATTACCTTTCTAGGAAGGGTTCTGATAAATATGCTTTCCTTATAGCTTTTAGTACTTCTTCTGTGTTTAGTGGTGATAAGTCGGTTATCGCTGAAAACCTTACAAATCTATCGTATGTCTTTAGTTTTATTAACATATTTTTGTATTTTTCGTCTATTTGTTTATCTACTATTACTACGAGTCTTGCATTTGTTTTTGTATACTTTTCGATTACTTCTTCTTCTTTAGTTGCTGTCATAATGTCAGTTTCTGGATATAGATCAGGTGATATGCTAAAATTTATTTTTGTTACTTTTTCTACGAACAACGCTACTGCTTCTGAGTGTAAGAAAAATTTTTGAAGGTAGTTACTATCCGTTGCATCAGTTAGTGTAACTATTAATATTCCTCTTTCTGATGAGTAAAAAGGTATTTCTAATCTTTTATCTATGAACCCTTTAAGTTTGTTCCACTTATCAAATGTTATTTCCTCGTTGTATCTTAGTATTATTTGATTTTTAAATGTTATTTCTGTTGCTGAAATTGCATATCTTTTTCTTTTGCTGAGTCTGTTTGCATCATCTACTGCTGATATGTACCTGTCAAAATCCAAAAAGGATTTTACGTATAAAGGAGGACGATACTTATGTGGAAAATTACTAGAAAGTTTAGCTAAAAGCAGATCGGAAAAAACAACCTCTATTTCTGCAATATTATTTCTTGCTAATATCTCGTAATGTTCATCTTCGAAGAACATGCCCTGAAAAAATGTAATTTCAGACCTAGTTATTTTGTCTACAAAATGGATGTCTTTTCCATAAATTATCTGAATTTCTTTGTTATACTTTTCTAATATTTTTAATGCCTCTTCTATATTTATTTTCATAAGGAAATTTTATATAAAGGAATTTTTGTTTACAATTTGAAAAAATTTCATTCTTGCTAAGGTTTGAGTCTGTATCAAAAACCTAATTTCCTAAGTTTATTTATCATAAATCTTTCCTAGTGACTCATTCGATTGAATTTTCTTAGGTCGACATACCTTTCTAAGGATTTGTCTAATTTCCTAAGGTATATCCTTGGTACCTTTGAATGGGAAAATATTGTTTTGAAACATCCTTGCGATGAAGTTTGATAATAGTTTATATCACTCTTTAAATTTCATTCAGTGGTAGAGTTTTGGTAAGTAATTCTTTGGAGGAGTTTTTGGAAAATCCTTGAAATTCCTATTTCAGAAATTAATCAGATAGTTTTATAATCGGATAAATGTACCTTAATTGATTAGATTTGGTTGTTGATTTTTGTTGATGATTTTATTAATAAATTAAGTGATGAATTGTGTTATAGTTTTTGCTTATGAAAAGTTAGGTAATTTTGATTACTACTTAGATAGTAAGATTGATGAGATTAAGAAATTGATTAATACTATTGGATGGAAAGTTTTGGATACTATTGTTGTCAAACTTAGGAATATTGATCCAGGGTTTTATATTACTAGAGGAAAGGTACAAGAAATAAAGTCTCTACCTAATATATCTCAAGTTGAGTATTTAGTTTTTTGCAATGAGCTTACTCCGGTTCAGATAAGAAACCTTGAAAGAGAATTAGGTAAAAAAGTTGTAACTAAGATAGATCTTATACTTATGATTTTTAAGAATCATGCTATTAGTATGGAATCGAAGTTACAGGTTGAATTAGCGAGTTTACAAGTTCAACTGCCTAGATTATATGGAGTTGGTAAGAACATGGAGCAGATAAGAGGAGGTATAGGTTTGAGAGGACCTGGTGAAAGGAAAACAGAAGTGATGAAAAGACATATAAAAGAGAAGATCAGAACATTAAAGGAAAAAATACAGGAGATAA
>JBKBIJ010000084.1:0-7058 GCA_046299455.1 Brevinematia bacterium
GAGTAAATTCAAAAAAGAAATTATTTCAAGAATAATACTTTTTCACTTAGAGTGTTCAAAACATAACTAAGGAATTAGGTAACTCTCAAAAAAGTACTATTATTCAATGAAACTATCATTCTTAAAAAGTTACAGAACAAAAGTATCATAGTGATAATTGTTAGAATAAATTGCGGAAATAAACGAAAAAAGCACAATAAATTGAATTTTTGACTCAGTATCATATTTTTATGTAATTTTTCAATGTTCTCCTTAATTGGATAAAAAGGACGTTTCAAAATATTATCTTCTTATTTAGAAGGACACTTTCACTTGCTTTTCTATTGAAGTTTTCCAAGAACATATCATCTAAAAAATTTGGGAATCTTTAAAAAACACCTATAACCCCAAGAAATTACCTTTCTCTAGAAGTTATCTGAACGATTTTTTAGTAAAGATAGGCTAAAGAAAGAAATTTATAAATTAGATTCAATGCAACCTTCTAAGAGCAAAGTGTTAAAAAAGTTGTAAGAAATAATATGTACCCAAGTCTATAGAAAAACCTAAAGGAATAATAGCTCTAAGAAACTATCATCCTTAAGAAGTTATACATAGGACCGTGTAGAATATTAATGCAGTTTAGATTGTATATAGAAGTTTTCGAAATTTTTCAAAGCTCCAAACATACTCCATACATTTAGAAATCTTGCTCAGATTAAAGACTTAACGATTTTTTTAAATGCCTCACCTCTTTCTTCATAGTTTTTAAACATATCAAAGCTAGCATACCCTGGAGAAAACAGAACAACATCACCTCTACTAGCAACTTGCGCTGAGATTTTTACTGCTTCATCAAGTGTATCAGCTTTAGAGCAATTTTTGTACCCATTAGCTAAAAGTTTGTCAGATATTATATCTCTAGTACTACCAATAGCAATAACATGTTTAACTTTATCTTTGACTACATTGATAGCATCTCCGAAGTCAACACCTTTATCAAGCCCACCAGCTATTAAAATTATAGGACTATCTAAACTCTTTATTGCACTAGTCATTGCATTCATTGTCGTTGCTTTAGAATCGTTTATGTATTTAACACCATTTATTTCTGCTACGAATTCCATTCTATGTGGTAACGGCTCAAAAGAGTAAACAACCTTCTCAATAACTTCCTTAGGAACTCCCATATTAACCGCAACTGCAGTAGCAACCATAATATTCTCAATATTATGTTTACCTATGAGTTTAATCTTACTGACATCTATAAATCTCTTACCTTCAAAACAAATATAGTTATCATCAAGGTAAATTTCTTTAGTACCAATATCTCCAGAGTATCCTTCGTAAGCAGAGAAGAAAATTTTCTTACACTTTAGGTTACCAACCATACTTGTGCTTAAAAGAGATTTATTTAGTATAGCAATATCTTCCTTTCCAGAGTTCTTAAATAGAGAAAATTTAGAATTTACATACTCTAGAAAAGAAGTGTATCTATCAAGGTGATCTTTAGCTATGTTAGTTATTGCACCTATTTTAGGTTTAAAATAGGTTGTCGTATCTATCTGGAAACTGCTTATCTCAACAACTAAGTTACTTATTCTTCTATCAAAGATAGAAAAAATAGGAATTCCAACATTACCTGCCATAAATGTATGCGGAAAATATTCACTAAGAATTTTGTAAGTTAGGTTAGTGGTAGTCGTTTTGCCATCAGTACCGGTTATTGCTATATAGTTTATTTCCGGTCTTAACCTATAGAATAATTCGATATCTCCTATTACCTCGATTTTTCTATTCAAAGATTCAACAATTATAGGGTTACTCAGAGGTACACCCGGACTTGATATAACGATATCTATATCATCTAAATTTACGCGTTCAGTACCTAGAAGATCAAAAACACTTCCCTTTGCTACCTTTCTAATTTGATTCAAAAGATTTTCTTTTTCATCATCCCTTACTTTATCAGAAATATAAACATTACACCCACTCTCAGAAAGGAATTTAGCTGTATAAAACCCAGTCCTATAAGTAAAACCAAGAATTAAGAAATTTTTCTTTCCCAGTATCATATCAACTCCAAAACATTTTATTCAAGATAAACTCTTGGATCCATAGCATCTCTTAAAGCTTCACCTAATAAATTCAATCCAACAACAATCAAAAATATAGCAACACCAGGGAAAACAGCGAGCCACCAAGCATAATCGATGTACTGGTTTCCCAACAAGAGTATGTTTCCCCAACTTGGTGTAGGTGGTTGAACTCCTAACCCTAGGAAACTCAAAGAGGACTCAATTAAAACCGCTCCTGCTACTCCGAAAACCAGAGATACGATAGCTGGATTTATAGCATTAGGCAAGATATGTCTAGTTATTATATAAAAATCACTGGAACCAGTAATTTTCGATATCTTAACAAAATCCATATTAACTATTTTCAATGTTTCGCCACGGACAAGCCTAGCAACACCTGTCCACCCAGTCAAACCTATTACAAACATTATGTTGTAAATATTTGGCGGAACAAAAGCCAATATAGTCAGAATCAAAAACAAAGTAGGGAAAGTCATAAATACTTCTATAATCCTCATAATAATAGCATCAACTACTCCACCATAATAACCAGCCAACAATCCAAGTATTGTACCTATTAGGAAAGCAGTACCAACTGCAATAACACCAACCGATATGGATATCCTAGTACCATGTACTATTCTAGAAAAAACATCTCTTCCCAGATCATCCGTACCTAACAAATGCTCATTTGACGGAGGTAGTAGTTTTTTGTCTAAGTTTATAGTATAAGGATTATATGGTATTATTGGCATTATTTTAAATGTTGCTGACGAAAAATCAATATCAAGATTTTCGCGAGAAAGTAAAGGCAAAAAAGGTTTATTGTCAACAACGCAAAATATAGGTTTATCGTTAGCAATAAAATCAGCAAAAACTGCAACAAAAACCATAAACAAAACTATGAACAACCCAATTAAACCTAGCTTATTCGAAAAGAAACGGTCCTTAATAAATTGAAAGTAGGTCATTTATTTGGGCGGTAGAGGATTCGAACCTCTGACCTCTTGCTTGTAAGGCAAGCGCTCTAACCCCTGAGCTAACCGCCCTTACTTTTTCATCTTTTCTATTCTGGCCTTAGCATAATTCATAAGTCCACCATGCCTAAATATCTCAAAGAGTATATTTGGAAAGGGTTTTATCTTAAATTCCATATTTCTACTAAGATTCTTAATAATGCCTTTTTCAAGATCTATCTCAATAATATCACCAGTTTGAGTATTTTCAACTGCCTCAGGAGACTCAACTATAGGTAAAGCCCTATTTATAGAGTTTCTGAAAAAAATCCTAGCAAAAGATTTAGCAACAACAGCACTAACACCAGCAGCTTTTATAGATATAACAGCATGTTCCCTAGAAGAACCAGAACCAAAATTTTTCCCAGCAACTAGTATATCACCTTCTTGAACTTTACTGGAAAAACTAGGATCCTCATCCTCCAAACAATGTTTAGCCAATTCTTTCGGATCAGTAGTATTCAAGTATCTAGCAGGAATTATCTTATCAGTATCTATGTCATCCCCATACTTCCAAACCCTACCCCTAATAACCATATCAAACAAACCTCTCACAATAATTAAGCTAATTTTATAAGATAAGAGATCCACAACTCAATATAAGTTAAAGGCTGTATCAAAAATCCAATTTCTTAGCTTTCTTTTCCTTTCCTCATTATAACTTGCTTTAAGCAATCATCCTTATATTACTTTTTTCTGTATTTCTTGAGAAAGATCATCTCCTCAAACGACAAACTCCTTTTTAAGAGATTATCCATTTCTGTATATATTTTAAACACTCTTATGCAGGAAAGTAACATTTCTAAACCATCTTCTTCACTAGGTAAAGATAATGCTAACAAATACAACTAAAAGCTAATGCAAATCAAAATGCAAATCAGAAATCAAATTTCTAAGATCCCTTTCTCTTTTGTTTTTCCTAAATACTTACCTAGGAACAGTATTTTCTTAGAGCAAAAGACATTTTAAGAGGTTATCAAGTCTCTTATATATCCTTGGAGATCCTTAAATAGGAAGTTAACATTTTTGTTAAGTTTCTTTCTTTTCAGTGCCTCTTATTCTCTATAACTTCTTAAGAGAATGGTAGTTTTTTGGATTGATTTTCTTAGAAGTCTTGTATAAATCCAGAATACCTATTTCTTTATCAAAACTCCTTAAGATATGTGTTCTTTCTGTTACATAACTTCACAAGGAAAGGTGATTTCCTTAAGGGATGGTTTCCTTTTTAAGGTATCATCAGATTTCTTAGAGATATTTTTAATACCTTTAAGACTAAGAGTAATATTTTTGATACATTGTTGTTTTTTAATTGATTCCCTTTAGGATTTTTCTATAGTTTAGAAAACCGATTCTCCATTACAGACTTTTTAGATAGGTACTTTTAAATGTCGTGTTAAAAACTCTTTTCCTAAGTTTCTTTCCTTAGCCATCTTCACTAAAAGTTATTTAGATAGACATTCTTATGGTATTCTCTTTCATAACTTCTACAGAAAAATAATTTCTTCGGGTGATAGGTGTCTTTTTATGATTTATCTAATTTCTTAGATGTATTTTTTAACAATTTTAAATGGGAGATTGATATTTTGGGATTATCTTCTTTATTAGGTAAAGATAATGCTAACAAGATACATCTAAAGTTGATGCTAGATCAAAAATTAGATTTCTAAGGTCTCTGTTTCTTTTGTTTTTCATAATACTTATTTGAGCAATTAGTATTTTTGTTATATTACCTCTAAGGAAAGATGATGTTTTTGAGATAGGAGAATTTTTAAGGATTTATCCAATTTCTTAAAACGTATTTTTTAGATCCTTAAAAAGTTAAAGAATAATATTTTTAAAACATACTCACTTATCTAGATAAGTCATCTTATATGGTTTCGTTTCTTTAACAATAACTATCAATAAGCCAAAAACCTTATCAACCTAAAAAGGAGGATATATAAAAAAATTGGCAAAGTAGACTCAAAAAGCTTCAGACCCCATTAAAAGAAATAAATACAAAAATTCTCAAAATAAATATTTATGAATTATTCACACAGCTTCTTATTAAATTTGACAAACCATCTACTTTATTCTATATCATAAGTGAGATTAAATAAAGGTTTTATT
Source organism: Brevinematia bacterium (assembly GCA_046299455.1). GTDB lineage: Bacteria > Spirochaetota > Brevinematia > DTOW01 > DTOW01 > SKYB106. The sequence continues at coordinate 5,180 of JBKBIJ010000084.1, forward strand.
TTTTATCCATGAGTAGAATTAGAGTTGAAAAGGTTTACAAACAGTACAATAAGAGATATGTTGTGAATGGGCTATCTCTTGAAATAGAAAAAGGAGAGATTGTTGGTTTTCTTGGCCCTAATGGTTCAGGTAAAACAACAACGTTCTACATGATAGTAGGAATAGTATCACCAGATAGTGGGAATATTTTCTTTGACGATAAGAACATAACAAATTGGCCTATGTACAAGAGAGCCAGATTGGGAATAGGCTATTTACCACAAGAACATTCGGTATTCAGATCATTATCAGTAGAAGACAACATAAAAGCTGTGCTTGAGCTTAAAGGTATTTTTGGTAGAACGCTTAATAAGAAAACGTATGAAGTACTAGAATACATGGGTCTCACTAAAGTTAGGAAAACAATAGCAGCTGCGTTATCAGGTGGAGAAAAAAGGAGATTAGAAGTTGCTAGAATGATAGCATTAGAACCTTCTTTTCTGTTGTTAGATGAGCCGTTTACCGGAATAGATCCAATAGCAATAAACGATATTCAAAATATTGTTAAAAGACTCTCAGAGGAAAAGGGAATAGGAGTACTTATAACCGACCACAATGTCAGAGAAACGTTAAAAATAGTTGATAGAGCCTACATTATCTATAACGGAGAAGTATTAATAGACGGAAGTGCAGAGTTCCTCATAAACGACCCCAAGGCAAAAGAAATATATCTAGGTCGTTCTTTTGAAATCTAACTATACCTCAAAAAGATTTTTGATTTCATCCCAGGTCATTGAAGACAAAATCGACGAGCTAGCTTCTATGACGTTTGAGAATATGAGTTTTTTACTTTCCTGCAAGGATAATATTTTTTCTTCTATTGTATTTTCAGAAATAAGTTTGTAAACATTAACAGTCTTAACTTGACCTATTCTATGGACTCTATCCATAGCTTGCTTTTCAACCATAGGATTCCACCATGGATCGTATAGAATAACTATATCAGCAGATGTTAGGTTTATACCAAAACCACCAGCCTTCAAGCTTATTAAGAAAACTTTTATATCATTATTCTCGTTAAACTCGTCTATAACTTTTTGTCTATTCTTAGTTGAACCATCCAAATAGGAGTACTTTATACCTTGTCTATCAAATTCTTCTTTTATTATCTTAAGCATTTCAACAAACTGAGAAAATACCAAAACCTTATGTCCACCTTCAATAGCATCATCCAAAAGATCCATAAGTAATTCCATTTTTCCAGATTTCAAGTTTCTATATTCATCCGATATTAGCCAAGGATGATCACATACTTGTCTAAGCTTAGTGAGAGCAGAAAAAATATGAATTTTTGATTTTTCAAATCCTACATCCCCAACTTGCTTAAGTACACTTAGTCTAAGTTCCTTTACCATCTTTTCATATATTTCACTTTGCTCAGCTGACAATGGTACAAAAACATTCTGTTCTATCTTCCTCGGTAACTCTTTTAAAACATCTTCTTTTTTTCTTCTTAAAACAAAATACGATATTCTTTTAGCAAGATCTTCGTAATTTTCTGGTCTTGAATACTTTTCAATAAAATTTTGGTAGTTACCTAACATCCCCGGCATAATGAAATCGAATATTGACCACAAATCCGAAATCGAATTTTCTATAGGTGTTCCAGTTAGCGCAATCTTTATCTTAGAGTTAAGAAGTTTAACATATTTTGTTATTTTTGCATCTCTATTCTTTATGTATTGTGCTTCATCAACAATAACTATCTCAAACTCCCTATCAACATATGCATCTATATCGTTTCTAAGCAAAGCATAAGATGTTATTATAATATCATAATTTTTGTAATTTGATAAAATCTCTTCTCTATCTCTAGGTCTACCAGAAATAACTGCGTACT
>JBKBIJ010000084.1:7068-8496 GCA_046299455.1 Brevinematia bacterium
AGGAAAAAATTTATCTATCTCTCTTGCCCAGTTGTGAGTTAAAGAAGTTGGACAAACAACCAAAGACGCTAAGCCCTCTGTATTAGTACTTCTAACCCTCTTAATGAAAGCTAGAGCTTGTAGCGTTTTACCAAGACCCATATCATCCGCTAATATTCCACCAAAACTATTTCTGTACAAAAAGTTTAGCCAATAGTAGCCTACTTTCTGATACTCCCTCATAATATTCTCAACTTCCTTCGGTAACTCTATACCTTTACTATCACCTACATTTTTCATTTCATTTTTTAGTCTCTCAACATTAGCATCTTTTTTTACCTTTAAACTCTGAATAAGGTTACTTTCTAAAAGCTCATCTTCCAAAGATAAAATTCTTATAAGCTTCACTAAGCTACTTTCATTTCTATCATCAACTATGAGATCCTTTACTTTTTCTATTAATTTCTGTATATCTTGTAAATTATTAATTTTGAAATACCTACCACCAATTTCAATAATGTTACTAATTTGAAAATCCGAAAACATCTTTATAAACAACTCTAAAGGCATATCTTTAACAATGTTGTTCGACTCTTTGTCCAAGAGAAATGCCCTAAATTGGAACCTGAAGTTATTTTTCCCTTCTTCGTGAACTTCAACATCAAAGATAACATCAACATCAATAGGAACAAGAAACTTTGTCCTGTTAGATAACAAAACCTTTCCATCCCAATCTTTGTAATTAGATAGTATCCTTTTCACAAAAGAATCCTTTTCGATTGGAATGTAATGGCTAAGATTGTTTATGGAAATTATGTACTCTTTCATCCCTATACTATACAACTCATTCAATACAATCTGCCTAAGCTCTTTCAAATCACTTACAAAATGATTATCATCAATTTCAATATGGTTAGTCAAAACGTTGAACAGATCTTTTATCTTGGTTTCTTTGTTATTGAATATAATGATTGGTTCCCAGTAAAGTTTCTCTATACTTTCGTTATAGTCAAGGTATAGTTTTATCGATAGATTTTTTACATCTACTATCACAGGTTTACTAATATCGATCTCTTCGCTAAGATCTATCTCAGCAAATTGAGATAACAATTTGTAAAATTTTCCAAAGAACTTAGGAAACTCTTTTTCACCTATCTTAAACCTATTTTCAAGTATCGTAATCCAATTTTCGATAGGTATGGGATTATTAAAGATATACAGATTGTTACCCCTTAAAACTCTCTTTTCATATCCATCTGCAATTAAATATACATCCGAGTAATCCTCTAGAGTATATATCTTGAGTTTCTTGGATTCATTAACAGTCTCATAAACAATTTTTAGCTTTGGCACAAAAGTATCCTTAGTAAAATTTAATTTCTCATGAGAAGGATAGAGGTAAACCCTTGGATGATTCTCAATAAGATCGATTACTTTCAAAAACTGACT
>JBKBIJ010000085.1:0-8463 GCA_046299455.1 Brevinematia bacterium
GGCTATAAATCGATTAAGTTAAAGAAAAAGTATTATTCTCATGCTCGTAAGACTACTTTATTAACTTCTAAGATAGAAATATCAAAACTTCCAAAAAAACTCTCTCCATAGAATTATTTACCAAAAATCAAAGAAACTAACATTCTTAAAAAGTAAAGAAATTACCTTTCTTTAGAAATCATAAAACAGAAGTTGTAATGTAAAAAATATCAATAAAAATTCTATAACCACCTAGAAAATAGTCATCACTCCAATAATTCAAGCTCTTATAAATGTGACAACGAGCAATAGCGAGAACAACTAAAAAAGTGCTAAAGTCAAAAAAATCCCTAAAAATCAATTTCACACTTAAAAGTGCTAAGATTACATCTAGGTAATTGGATAATCCCTTAAAAGTCTCTTCAATTAAAGAAACTATACCTTTTTTGGAAGTCATAGAACAAAAGTTGTCTGAATAAACTGCGGTAAGAAACACAGGAAAAAGTCCTAGGAACTAGAATTTTGGCACAGCCTCACTTAAGTAAAAAACTGTTCCAAAGTTTATGAAGACTTCTAAAGTTTATCACCTTAAGAAACTACTTTTCCTTAGAAATTACGAAACACAAACAAACTAATAAGAGCAACTGTATGAATAATTTGTAATAGGTAATATTCAACATTACTTTCCTGCTTAAAAGTGTCTAAAATACACATCTAAATTTAGACAACCCTCCAAAAAGATCCGTTCTTAAAGAAATTAACATTCTTAAAAAGTTATGAAGTAATTGAAAGTCTTTCAAAAATGCTACTTCCACACTTAAAAATGTTAAAATTACATCTAGGAAATTGGGTAATCCCTTAAAAGGTTCTTCCCTCAAAAAAACTACCTTATGAGCTGTAGCGAAAAACACAGAAAAGAATCCTAAGAAAACTCGAATTTTGGCACAGTTTAGAAGTCTAATAAAAAGAAACCTAACAAATTTGATTTTTGATACAGCATACCTTTTAGATGTAACTCGTTGATACTATCACCTAGAAAGTTGTTCAAAATATTCTAGATAATAAAATAATCCACTGAAAAAGATCCTTCGCTCAAAGAAACTACCACTCTCAGAAACTTTACAGAATAGAAATAATAGTAGTATTACTTTTATAAATAATTCTAAGCATAAATAGATGTTCCAAAAACATTATTTTAACCCTTAAAACTGCTAAGACTATAGTATATCTAGGAAATTAGGTAACCACTTAAAAAAGTTTTCACCACAGAAACTACGCTTTTTAGAAGTCATTAAAACAGAAGTTGTCTAAATGAAATATCGTTTTATGCTGTCTAGCTTGTTGTGAGGAAAAGAGTTATAACTTAAACAAAGTACGAGCCCTAGATGATAAATGTTTAATACACATTTTGTGTAAAATAGTTGAAAATACGAAGAATTAGAAATTAAAATATTTAAGTAACTAGGGGTTGTAGCTCAGCCTGGTCAGAGCGCTGGTCTGTCACACCAGAGGTCGCGGGTTCAAGTCCCGTCAACCCCGATTCTTTACTACTCATCTGGAATGACCTCACATGAAAAAAGATTTTCTTTCATCTAAAGACATATCTCTGGAAGAAATTAATGAAGTTTTTCACATATCACGTGACTTAAAAAAAAATCGTTTTAAATACCAAACCCTCCTAAAAAACAAAGTAATCTTGATGATATTTGACAAACCTTCAACAAGAACCAAAGTATCTTTTTTCGTTGGAATAAAAGAACTAGGTGGTACACCATTATCTTTAAATTCATCAGAATTACAAATAGGTAGAGGAGAAAGCGTAGAAGACACTGCCAGAGTTTTTTCAAGATACGTACAAGGAATAGTGATAAGAACGTTTGAGCATGAAAAAGTGCAAAGTTTAGCAAAGAACTTTAAATATCCTGTTGTGAATGCCTTGACAAATTATGAACACCCTTGTCAAGCTTTAGCAGATGTTTTTACTATATACGAAATATTCAACAATTTCAATATAAAACTTACTTATCTCGGAGATTTCAATAACGTTGCTAGATCTTTGTTTCTAATGCTCTCAACCCTAAAAGTTAGAGAGATGTGGTTTTCAGGACCAGTGGAATTTTTTGACGAGAGTATATCCAAAGAAATAGAAAAATTGTCAAACGGATACACAAAATTCTTCGTAGAACAAGATCCCAAAAAAGCAGTAGTAAACTCCGATATCATATACACAGACGTATGGGTAAGTATGGGATTCGAAAACCAAGAAGAAAAAAGAGAAACACTTATGAAACCATACCAAGTTAACAAAGAACTCATGTCACTCACTGGCAAAAAAACACTATTCATGCACTGCTTACCAGCAAAAAGAGGTAAAGAAGTTACAGACGAAATCATAGACTCAGAGTATTCTATCGTATTCGATCAAGCTGAAAATAGATTACACACACAAAAAGCTCTACTCATACTACTCTATAAAAAATATCAATAACTATCCATATCATCAAAAAACAACTTTGATTCCCTAAACACTATCATAAGTTTCTCAATTAAAGAGCTCGGTAATTCTTGTAGACTTCTTAAGTCAATACAGCAAATTACTAAAAACGTTAGTTTGTTTTCCATGACGCTCAGTAAGATACACAATATTGTACCTACCTTAAAGTCAATACTACTTTGTTTAAAAGGTTTACCTTAAGAAATAGCTTCCTTTATACCCTTTCTTAAAAATACCTAACCCACATAAATGGCAATAAAACACCTAACTCAAACATTAACTGTATTTGGTAGATGATACATTTTCAGAAGCCCTTAGTATTATATCGAATTTAACTTTTATATTTCTCAAAAACTCCTTAACACTAGATTAAATTCTTAATTCCTTATTAATAGATATTCTAACATATATTAGTGCTTTAACTTTATTTCGGTTTAACTAAAATTGATCACTTTATTGGAAATAGTTTAAAATTATTCTTATTTACGAAGAGTTGTATGTTAGATATAAAATCCATAGTATCAAACCCTGAGGAAATAAAGAAAAAGTTAAGATACAGAAACTGTAATGTAGACATAGACGAAATTATAGAATTATACGAACTGAGAAAAAAAATAGTTTATGAAGTTGATAACCTTAGAGCTGACGAAAAAAAGCTATCAAAAGAAATTGGGCTATTGAAATCAAGAGGACAAGATACAAGTGAATTACTGAACAACATATCAAAAATATCTGAAAAGATAAACGAAAAAGAACTCAAACTCGAAGAAGTCGAAGCAAAACTAAAAGAACTTCTACTCATGGTTCCGAATTTACCTCTCGATGATGTACCGCTTGGCGAGGATGAGAAAAGTAACGAAGTAGTAGAGTATTGGGGAGAACTGAAAGAATTTAGTTTTGAACCACTACCTCACTGGGAAATAGGACAAAGATTAGGTATAATGGATTTTGAAAGTGCCTCGAAGATAGCTGGATCTGGATTTGTAACGATGAAGGGCAAAGGAGCAAAATTAGAAAGAGCGATAATAAACTTTTTCTTAGATTTCAATACAGAAAAGTCCGGATACAAAGAAATGTTCATACCTTTTCTCGTAAAATCTGACTCACTTATATCAACAGGACAACTACCTAAATTCGAACAAGATTTGTACAAAATAGTAGGAGAAGATCTTTATCTAAACCCAACAGCAGAAGTACCACTCGTAAACATATTTAGAGACCAAATTATAGAAGAAGAAATGTTACCAATATGCATAACCGGATATGCACCAAGCTTCAGAAAAGAAGCTGGATCATATGGCAAAGACACAAGAGGAATCTTAAGACAACACCAGTTTAACAAGGTTGAATTAATAAAAATAACTAAGCCCGAGGAATCCGAAATAGAGCACCAAAAGATGGTAGAAGATGCTTCTAACTTACTCAAAGCTTTAGGGTTACCTCACAGAATAGTAAAGCTTTCATCCGGCGATATGGGTTTTTCTGCTGCAAAATGCTACGACATAGAAGTTTACTTACCCAGTTATGGAACATACAGAGAAATATCATCTGTTTCGAACTGCTTAGATTTCCAAGCTAGAAGGGGAAATATAAGATTTAGAAGAAAAAATACAAAAAAACTAGAATATGTCCATACATTAAACGGATCTGGATTAGCAGTTGGTAGGACAGTCATAGCTATACTTGAAAACTACCAGCAAAAAGATGGTAGTGTGATAATACCTGAGGTACTCAGACCTTATACTGGTTTTGATATAATACAATAATCAAATGTCCAAAACAAAGTAACCATAACAATTTATGATTTTTGTACCTTTATAATCGGATATTCTACTTTCTCTTATGTCATACATATGTGTGTGACCATGCAAAAAGTATTTAGGTCTAAACTTCTCTATGAGTTCTAAGAAAACTTTAAAACCAACATGAACAATATCATCTTTATCATGTATTCCATAAGGAGGGGCATGAGTTACAACTATATCAATATCTTTTTTCAAAACCAATTTCCTAAAAAGTAACTTAAAATAAACCCCTCTAACCCTACTAGACATTTCTCTTTGATCATACTGATGAGGTCCATTATTGTATTTATTACAACCTTCAAACCCAACCATACTCAACCCATTAAAATTAACTATCTTCCTATCTAGATCAAAACCTGCAAAAACCTTAGTATAATCATAGCTTGCAAAGAAATCAAACCTAGATTTGTCAAAAGCCCCAGAAAACCTACGAACCTCACCGTGCGAATAGTAATTATCATGATTACCATGTACAAAAAAAAGCGGTACATTATACTTTGACATTAGAAAATCTAGATAATCTTTAGGTAGATCACCACAAGATATGATAACATCTGGTTTTATACCTATCGAATCTTCAGAGGAGTAAAGATATCTATCAACAACATCACTAACGCACAGTATCCTCACACATCATTCCTCTACTTCTTTTACCTTATCTTTTATGAAATTCTCAAATTCTTCCTTAGACATTTTATCTTTGAAAAGTTCCCAAATTGCTTGCTTAAGTTCCTCAATCGATTCAAACTTTGCACCTTTCTGAGCTCCCTCCTCCATATAATAATATTTCTTCCCCATAACCCTAACCTCCTCACAACACCAATTATATTAAATGAGCAATCTATATATTTCTACTATTTTATCCAATTCTTTAACTCTAACCTTATCAACAAACTCATAGTTTTTAAACATATCCTTTACATCAGAGGAAAGAAATATACCATCACCTTTAGGATACTTGCCAACAACATAAGCTTCAATCATAGCTTCACCGAAAAAGTATGGCAAATAACCATTTATGCTCTCAACTTTACCTACAAAAACTCTACCACTAGATATACCCATTTTAAACAAATCTACACCATCTAAAACTCCGTTTCTGTAAAGCGATAAAACCGATAATACAAAACGTCTAAGATTCTCAACCCAGTCAACCCCATTTACTCCCCAAATTATAAACATCTCATTTCCATCAAATTTAGCAACATACCCCTGAGTCTCAAGAACCTTAGATTCAATTCTAGAAAACGTAACTTGAATATCATCCAAAACTTTTTCTGAGAACTTCAAAGAAACACTGTCAACACCAAATAATTTAATCCAAACACAACCGCAAAACTGCTTACCTAACTCTAATCTAACTTTATTATCACCTATGAAAACCTCCGGAAACTCCATATATCCTTTCTTGCTTTCCAGAAAACTATCCAAATACACCAAAATAAGACCTAATTCATCGTTAGACAAAACTGGAATAAACTTATCAAAAACTTCAGGAGCCCTAAGTATTCTTATAATATACTTTATCCTCAAAACCAAATCCCATAAAAATATAAAAATTGAAACAAGCAAAGAAAAAGCAACTACATACCCAACCAAAAACAAAAGTTTCCTAGAATAAAATGCAGAAAAAACAATAAAACCAAGACCCAACACTACATGAATAAATACCAAAAGAACAAATGAAACAAAGATACCAATAAACCTATCTCTTCTAAAAGTCCCAAAACCTAGAAACTTTATTTCATAAAGAGGAATTTTTGTTAAGTAATAGGAAATATAAGATAACGGAAGCGCAAAAACAAATAAACTAACAAACTTATGAAGATCTTTTGAAACTCTATACTCATAAGCAGAAACAGAAAACACAAACAGTACCGATAACATAACAAAACACCAAGGAATAAAAGATAAAAACTTTGAAATCCCATCTATATCTTTAGTATCCAACCTAGAAACATCATACTTCTTGATTTTCTTTATATAAAATGCTATAACCAAAAACAGCATTAAGAAAAACAGTATAGAAACTATGACTATCAAATTAAACGCAAGAGAAAATTTAAAAAAGTCAAATAACTTTAAAATGTAGAGATAAGAAACAAACGAAACAATTATAAAAATAACAGATAGAAAAAGTTTAGCAAATATCATACTTTCTCCCTAATCTTATTCTCTAAGAAAGAAGAGACTTCGTTCAACTTCATACCTCTCGAAGCTTTGACCAAAACAACATCACCTTCCCTAATTAAGTACTCCAATATTTCTGCTATTTCATTTATGCTTGAGACAGATATAACTTTATCTTTACTAACACCTTTGGTAATAAGGTACTCAGCAACATGAGAAAAATTTTCCCCATAACAAAAGATAAAATCAATACTTTTATCTAAAATATACTCTGCAACTTCAAGGTGTAGTTTCAAAGATAGCTCACCAAGTTCTAGCATATCTCCAAGAACCGCAATTTTTCTTCCCCCAGTTTTAACGCTACTGAGCAAGTCAATTGCTCTCTTCATTGAATCAGGATTAGCATTGTACGAATCATCTATTATAGTAAACCACCCCTTTATAACAGTATTCCTCATTTCTGGTAAAGATAAATTCTTAACGACTGGTACCAAATCCTTTATATCAATCCCAAAAAATTTGCAGATTTCAAACGCACATACAAGGTTTTCTACATTATGAACCCCAGGAACAGACGTATTAAACTTAACTCCATCATACTCAAATACAACACCATCTATGCCAAGATTTTCGACAATTCTAGCTTTACTGGGATCAAAGTAGAGAACCTTCAACTGAAATTTATTTGCCACCTTCTCTAGTACATCGAGATGTCTTGAATTTTTATTAAGAAAAACAACACTCCCTGGTTGCATACCTTCAAATAACTCCGACTTCGCAAGAGCTATATTTCTAGTAGTCTTAAGAAACTCTATATGCGAGTATCCAATATTCGTTATAACCCCAAAATTTGGCAAAATTAATTTAGACAACTTTCTAATTTCACCTTTCCTATTCATCCCTACTTCCAGTACCCCTATATCAGTATCATGTCCAATTCTAAACATAGACAACGGAACACCGATATTGTTGTTAAAACTTTTAGTTGAAAACTCTACATTATACTTATAAGATAAAAGTTGAGAAATAAGGTACTTTGTAGTAGTTTTGCCAGAACTACCTGTTACACATACTATAGTCTTGTCAGATACAAAATCTCTTCTATACCAAAGTGCTATATCCATTAAAGCTTTGTAAGTATTCTTAACAACGATAACATTCACATTACTAAGCTTAGGTTTGCTAAGGCTCCAAAACGATTCCTCCACAATAAAACTTGAAACTCCCTTCGAAACACAGTCAAGAATGAAATTATGTCCATCGAAGTTTTTACCTCTCAGCGCAACAAAACACTCTCCAGGTTTTATGCTTCTAGAATCAGTAGAAATACCACTAACAATCTTACCACCACTATTTTCTAATAACCTACCCTTCGAAGATTTTACTAACCAACTTATAGAAATATCCATCATAGTAACTAACCAAATTTTAAACAATATAATTCTAAAATTAAAATTACATTTCAACTTTTTTAGTTATTATCTTCCACATGTCACCAAACTTCTTCAAAAGATACAAAAACCTTCTATTAGCAGTATACGTTTTTACTCCCTCTTTAGCCTGATGAGAATTCTTTAAAAACCATTCAACAGATACCACAGCAAAATCCTCTTCATAATAAATATCTAAAACCCTAAAGGATTCTAAATTACCAATCTCTTTATCAATATAAAGCTTATCACTACCATAATAAGCATTAAGAGTCTTCTCAACTCTTCTCTTTTCAGCTAGCTCCGTAACGGACAAAAGGTTAGAAAAGTCTCTCCTAATAAGATATTCCATAGCATTAGAAACAACATTCATAGGGTCAAGAAAATTAACTTCACCATAACAAACGTTCAAAAGAATAAAAAACACAATCACAAAAAAGTACTTCTTCATCACTAAGCCCCCAGCTAAAATAAAATTCGGTAAAAAAAGTAAATGCTCAATAAAAAACCATCACGAAAATACCTATCCCTAAATTCTCAACCGATCACAAAGGGTGTTGCAAAATTCAAAATAACTTTTACTAGAGAGGTAAAATATTGTGTTAAATCCATGTCCTTCCTTAAT
>JBKBIJ010000086.1:0-8415 GCA_046299455.1 Brevinematia bacterium
ATAAAAGTTATCATCACTTATAAGCTATGAAAAATCCCAAGAAACTACACTTCTTTAGAAATTATTAATAATACCTTCACGGATATAGGTATTCTATTAATTTTGCAACAGATCTTTTTTATATACTGCCGAACGAAAGACACCCACTACATTACCAATTAATACTTAAAAATTTCCAAGTAAAAAAGATAACGCAAAAAATTTTTAGAAAAACTATAAATTTGTAATTTATTAAGTTTATAGAAAACTCTAAGGGAACCGTTCCAAAAAACTAACATTTCTTAGAATGTTATGAAAACAGAAACATTATAAGACTATATTTTACAATTAGATTCTTGGGAAAGTATAAGATTTTAGATATAATTTACTAATACCCTCTTTAACTAGAAAGAAAAAAAATTGGAAAATACTATTCCTTACTTAAGGGCATAAGGGAATATAACTAAGAAATTGAAAAACTCCTTTAAAAAAGTTCTACTACTCAAAGTAACTTTCTTTAGAGGCTACAGAACAAAAACACCAATTGTACAAATAGTTTAAGAAAGAGTTTCAAAAATATTAATTTCCTACCTAAATGTTTCCAAAATATCGCTAAGTAATTTTATAACCTTTTAGAAATCCTGTCGATTTAAAAAATATCACTCTCTAGAGTTATATGCCAGAAACATTATAATAAGAGCACCTGTCCTAAATAATTTTTAAATAATAAAAAGTGTTCTAAATTTGTAGTAAACTTCTAGGAAAGTCAATTCAAAAATATTACTACCCTTTAGAAGATAAAAAAGAAGTACCAAAAGATAGTCTATATGAGTAAACTTTGGGGAATAGGAGAAAAATTTAGAAAATCTAATTTTTTTGCACAGCTTTACTTCTAATAGATAACTTCATAATAAATACTACTTGCCTTTTGTTAGTTTAGATAGTATACCCATTTTTATTCTGGACTCAAATGTTTTAAGTATCAAATTTATCGTAGGGTCTCTCATTATGAAAAGCGTAGAAAGGTATAACATTCCGTAAATACTTCCTAGTACAAAAGTTTTGAGTATAGCATCAAAAGTGTTAGATGATTCTTTAACTATTGTTAAGTTTGTCAAAATTATGTGAATCAGTATTATTATTATTCCTAATACAATATATTTTATTGTTTCCTTAGTAAATGGGCTGAGTTTTAGTATTTTCATTGAAAATATCATAAATATAGTTAGGTTTACTAAGTCCCCTATTAATAGTGCCACTGCTGCGCCAATATAGCTATATTTTGGTATAGTTATAAAACAGGCAATTACCATAACTATCCAACTAATTATGTTACCAAAAGCTACAATTATTTCTTTACCGTTCGGAATGATCACTTGCGACTCCAAGATGTTCCTAGAGACGTTCGTTATAATTATTAGGGATAAGATTTTTAGAGGTATTTCACCTTCTATGAACTTCATTCCACCTAAAATCATTAGAATATCTTTTGAAAACAAAAGTACAAAAACACACGAAAAAGATACAATCAGCATAATAAAATTTGACGTCTTTTTGAGAAAGTCTTCATATTCTTTTTTATCATTTTGAGTTACTAAGTAGGATAACCTTGAATAGTTTATGCTTATGATTGAATTTACTATGAATAGTATAGTCATCACGATTTTTTTAGCAGTTGAAAATATACCTATGACTTTGTCCGGATTTTCCTGTACTATTCCTATTATTATTATTTCTACTCCTCCATACAATACTGAAAACAGTCCCGCGAGAAATAGTATAATTAGTGGTTTTATATGTTTGAAGAAATTAAAACTTATTTTTATCTTTACATATTTTAGTGCTAATGTAAAATCCAAAATGTTAGTACCAAATATAGATAACGATAGTAGGAATCCGTATATTAGATAATCTTTTTCATCTCTTACTAATACGAAGATTGAGAGTATTAAAACTATCTTAAATAAAATGTTTCTTATTGAAAGGTACTTAAACTTTTCTATTCCTAAGAAGAACCAGATTACAGCCATCTGGTTAAAAAACAAGCTGAAACCCATTATTATATATAGGTAAGGATCTATCTTTATTTCGCGTATTAGCAAAAAAAGTGATATGTATATTAATGATGAAATCAGTGTCGATGAAAATATTAGCGAAAATAACTCGGAAAAAACTTTGTTTAATTCTTCTTTACTTTCCCTAACTTTTGATATTTCCCTCACTGCATAAGTTAGGATACCAAAGTTTGCAAATATTATGAAATACTGGACAAAAGATTGAGCAAAGTTAACCTTACCTAACATTTCTGGCCCTAAGATTCTTGTTATGTAGGGTAAAGTTATTAATGGATAGAGAACATTTAGTGTTTGCGATAACACGTTATAGAAATAGCTTTTTGATAAGCTAGGTAGTTTACTCATGTTTTAAAACCTTTTTGATGAGGTCAATATATTGCTTTGCTATGCTTTCCCAAGAGAAAAGTTTGATTCTCTCGAAACCTTTTTTTCTCAAAGTTTCTTTCACATTATCGTTTTGTACCAGTTGAAAGATTTTTTCTGATAACTCATCAGGATCATCTGGATTGAAAATTATTGCAGCATCACCACATACCTCAGGTAAACTAGCCCTATTTGAAGCTATTACTGGACATCCACAAGCCATTGCCTCTAAAACTGGAAGTCCAAAACCCTCATAAAGTGAAGGGAAAACGAATACTTCAGATTCGTTATAGAGATTTACAACTTCATCATCACTTAATCTACCTGTAAATATCACTCTATCAGATGGGATTTGCCTCATGATTTGTTTCATTTCTTCATCTTGTGGCATACCACTATCTTTACTACCCACTATTATCAAATTGTGGGGTATTGTGTTATATATCTTCTGAAAAGCTTTTAGTACTACGCTTATGTTTTTATGTTTTGCTAAAGCCCCTATAAGTAAAATTTGTTTTTTCCTAGGCAAATCAAGAAACTTAAATTTTTGAGTATTTATCCCATTTGGTATTACATAAATCTTATTTTTTGCCTCTGGAAAGTATTTAAGGATTTCACTCCTTGAGAATTCAGAAACTGTTATTATTAGGTTTGCCCTTTTAAACAAGAAACTATATATAAAATCGTAATACATTCTCGTGCTTCTTGAAAAAGTTTCAGGGAAAACTTTAACTCTAACATCATGTACAGTTACAATAAGCTTTATTTTTTTTGGTAGATAAAAGGGTACTATATTCGAAGGTGAAAACAATACATCTGCTTTCTCTAGTAAAGATGTTATAGGTAGGATAGTATGTTCCCATAATGTTCTATATCCTTTTATAGATCTTGGTTTTTTTGTTATCCATTCAAATTCTTCGTACTTAAAAAGATGTGGCAACAGTTCTTGAATGTATCTACCCATCCCTGTTAATTCGTTTCTAGATAACATTTGAACATCTACTACTATTTTTGGCTTTTTAAATTCTTCTACCATTGACTACCCTTAGACTGGAAATTTTATATCATAAAACACCCTAAGTTCAATTACTAATTGATACAAAACTAAACTAACTTCGATTATACAGAACATCAAAACATAATAAAACTATTTCTCACTCACTACTTTTAGCTTTTACACTAAATTCACCATCTCTTAGATGTATAAAACCATATTCCACCTTATCTAAAAACTATGACTCCCTACATATACTTTTTGAGTTTCCGAGATATAAAGAAGAGTTAAAAATAACTTCCACTCTTGAGCAACTTCAAGAGAGTACCATTCTTAAGAAGTTACGAAGCAGAAATACCACCAACAAGAACATCATAGATAATTTGCAGAGAGGATGGGCATTCTAAATATATAGAAAACTACTAAGTTAATCAAAATAAAAAATTACCATTCTTTAGAAGTTATGAAAACAGAAATACGGTAAGAGAACTTATTCGAATAGGTTTTATAAAGGATAAGAGATGGAGAACATGGTTATTATCACCTCAGGAATTCCATTCATAGTCAAACGCGTTGAAAAAAAATTTTTTTACACACCAAACCTTTAGAACGTATAAACTTAAGAAGAGTAATATCTTTAACCCATATAAAGATAGCTTAGTAAATGTACCTAAAGGGTAAATTGCAAGCATAAATTAATTACCTTAGTACAAAATGCACAATATAAGTTGATTTGACTTCTACAGGTACCCCATTCACATCTCTTGCAGGAGAGAATAAAATATTTTTTACGTATTCTAGAGCCGAATTATCAAGTATTTGATAACCGCTACTTTCTATTATTTTTGGATTAATTACCTTTCCATCTTTTGATATCGTAACTTCTATCATAACACTCCCTTCTATTTTCATAATTTTTGCTTGTACTGGATAAGATATATTGGGAGTATAGATTACCTTAGGAGGTATCATTTCCTGGCTATCATAGTTTACATTAAGTTGTTCATCATAAAACTCATTTGTAATTTTGAAATTGTTTGTTGAGACTACATCTGAGTAACCTGTATTATCTTGTTTTGTATTGTTCTCTGAATTATTTTGTTGAGTATTATCAATCCTTTCTTGCAAAAGTAAATCTATACTATTGTTTTTGGTTTTAGTACCAAAATTACGATCTTTCGGTAATGTATTTAAAGAAACCTTTATGTAGATATTACTAAAATCGTAATTTTGTTTTTGGCTTTGTAAGTTTAGTAGCATTAGTAAAGAAAGTATCGTAAATGTATGTATCATTAGTGATATTAACACATATCTTACCATATTACTTAAGGAACTTTTTTACTTCGTCTATGGATGGTTTTATTGTGAACGTTGGTGGTAAATTTGATATTGCTGTATTTGGGTCCTTAAGTCCGTTCCCTGTGGCTATTGCAACAACTAATGAACCTTTTGGTATATCTCCTGATTTGACAAGCTTAATTAAGCCAGCTATTGATGCTGCTGACGCCGGTTCAACAAATATTCCGTCCTTCGAAGCTATCTTCTTATATCCTTCTATTATTTCATCGTCTGTTACATCTATTATTTTCCCACCAGACTCATCTCTGACCCTTATTGCTTCTTGCCATCTTGCTGGATTACCTATTCTTATAGCTGTTGCTATAGTTTCTGGTTTTTCGAAAACCTTATTATATACTATCGGTGCTGATCCCCTTGCTTGTACACCAAATATTCTAGGCAAAGAATTTATTTTTCCTACCTCTTTGTACTGTTTGTATCCCATCCAATATGCGGTTATATTACCAGCGTTTCCTACAGGCATAACTTGTATATCTGGTGCTCTACCAAGCACATCACATATTTCAAAAGATGCTGTTTTCTGTCCTTCTAATCTAGCAGGGTTTATAGAATTTACAATTTCCACTCCAAGATCTGAAGACGCCTCTTTCACGATATTTAGAGCATCATCAAAGTTTCCTTCTACTTCAAGTACAATTGAACCATATATCATTGCTTGCGCAAGCTTACCAAGTGCAACATAACCTTTCGGAATCAAAACGATTGATTTTATACCTGCCCTTGCGGAGTATGCTGCTGCCGACGCTGAAGTATTACCCGTAGATGCACATATTGTAGCTTTTACCTTTTTCTCCAGTGCTTTTGATATAGCAACTGTCATACCTCTATCTTTGAAAGAACCAGTTGGATTTAACCCTTCAAACTTTACATAAAGGTCTATTCCCAATTCCTTCCCTAAATTTGTAGCTTTTATAAGTGGCGTATTCCCTTCCAAAAGTGTCACAACAGGTGTTTTGTCACTTATTATGGGTAAATAATCTCTGTATTTTCTTATCACTCCTTCCCATCGCATCTAAAATCTCCTAGGTTGAGTAAAATTATAATCTAAAATCTTCTATTTTTTGAAGTTATCAATAAACCATACCAAAAACCTAATTTTACAAATCTCCTTCTCTCACATCTATTACTTTTACACCTTATTTAAAAAATCACCCCTATGATATTTCTACCTCATAACTTTTAAAAAAGGTAATTTTCTGTAATAATGGACGTAGAAGGTTTATATGTAATCTTTGAAACACCTCCATTAAGAGACCAAAAAATTCTATACAAAACCAATTATTCCTAAACTAAAATCTTACATAATTCACCTATATTCTTTATTTGTAAAATTCAAATTGGTGAGGTTGTGTAAAAAACGTAGTTAAAAATTCGTTTTCATTTCCTAATACATAAAAAATTTCCATCTAAGAGAACAAAAATATTACACAATCTAAAAAGAAATACCAATCTACTGAAGTCATGTTAGAAAGATACACCTATACTTTATATTTTACTAATAAACACCGAACTCTCATCTAATAGAGTGAAAATGTCTCATTCAAAAAATAATATTTTTTCATTTAAAGGTGTCCAAGATATATCAGGAAATTGTGTAAATCCTTGAAAAAGGCTATAACTCTAAAAAACCAACATTTCAAAAAAATTACGGAACATAAATGTCACAATGATAATACTTAACTTATTTAATTTGAATACCATGAAATAACTTACCCGAATAGACTTTAGGAATGATGAACAAAAAAAAAGAGACTCAGAGAAAAACTGGATTTTTGACACAACCTCTCTTAAATTTCACAAAATGACACTTTCATTGGTATATCATATATATGAAAAACGAAGAGAAAATTTTAAAAGAAACTTTTTCTTTTAGTAAGTTAGAAAACATAAAAGTTGATTTCGGTAATATTACTTATGTAAAAAAGGAGGGTTTTATGAGTAAGCTTGCTAGGATAAGTCTAGCTATTTCTATTTTGCTTATTGCTATAGTTGGGGCTTTGATCGTTTTCTACGACCAAATTACCAGTGTTCAAAAGAAAGATATAAGTAAGATAGAAAAGGAAGAAAAAAATGTAGTTGCTGAAATACCTGACATTAACGCTATCGTAACGATGGTTATAGGAGAAGTTAAAGTTCAGAATCTTATGAAGCTCGAAGATGTACAAGTTGGATATAAATTAAAACAAGGTGATACTATAATATCTTCGGAGGGATCTGAATGCGAAATTCAAATTAATAAGAAGTCTCTTGTTAAGGTTGGAGAGAAAACAAAGGTATCTTTTGAAGAGATAGCGTATGGAGTTAAAGGTAAAAAGCAGAGTATTGTAGAACTTTTCGAAGGAAACATTAAAACAGCTGTTAAAAAACTAAGTGGTGAAGAGTTTAAGGTTAGAACGTCCACCGCTGTAGCCGCAGTCAGAGGTACAAAATTCTCTGTAACAGTAGATGATAAAGGTAATACCAAAGTTGTTGTATCAGAAGGAAAAGTGGCAGTTAGTGTAAGATCTAAAGTTATAGATGACTTGAAAAAAGAAATTGGAGACAAACCTGAATTACACAAACTTGAGGAAATCATTGGTGAAGTTATTGTTAAAGAAAATGAGAGTACTCTGGTAAGACCAGAAGAGCAAAAGAAAATTGATGTAAAGATTCAAACCATAGTAGCTTCTGAAAGCATCAAAAAAGATACAGAATCAATGTACAATAGAATAAGAGAAACTATCGAAAAAATCTCTTTAGACATACCAAAAACCAAGGCCTCTACTACTGAAATTAAAGCCATCGAGAATGCAGTTTCTAAAACTCTTATCCTAGAATCTGAAAAAAATGTAAAAGTTAGATTTATACCTGATAATAATATCAAAAATGCTCAACTTTTCATCGATGATGTTATAATTTCAAAATTACCCATTGAGAAACTATTCGATCGTGGTAAAGAGTATAGAATAAAAGTCCAAGTAGGCAATAAAACTATCTTTTCTGAAACCATGAAGTTTACAGAAGATGGAGAGATAGTAATTAAAGACAAAGGAACTGTTATTGAACAAGAAGTCCCACAAGAAAAAGTTCAAGAAGTACCACAAGAAATCACACAAGAAACCGTTCAAAAAGAAGTTTTTGAAAAGATTAACGTTGGAGCACAACCTACTATTGGCTATGGTAAACTAGTGTATTATGGCAAGAATACAGTTTTTGCAACACCTGAAGGTATTAGCATATTCGATGGCAAAACGATTAATAAAATAAAACTTGATGGAGTATCCTATGGATTTTCTGATAATGCTATAGTTTCAATATCAAAGGATGAAAACGATAATCTAGTTGTTACTGTCGTTGATTTCAAAGGCAACCAGATCAATAAAGTAAACCTTGGAGAACGCACTAAAGGCTCATTGGTTGTTGGTAGAGCTGCTATATTTGGTGGTAAAGTTTTTGTCCCATCTATCGATGGTGTATATGTTATTGATCTAAAAGAAGACAATAAATATTCAGTTAAAGTTGGTAGTATATACTCTGACGTTTCTGTTTTTGGTAACGGTATCGCATGTATTAACGAAATAGGAGAAGTTCACTTCGTTGGTACCGACGGCAGTAGTAAAAAGATTGGTCAACTTCCTATCACTACCGTTAGAAGAGCTTATCTAA